>NZ_JALLAL010000120.1:0-1381 GCF_023062615.1 Brachybacterium sp. Marseille-Q7125
AGGCCGTCTTCACCTTCCTGAGAAACACCACCCGATTAGTGTGCCACCCCGGACCACCCACACACCCCTCACCAGCACAAACACGCCTCCCAACCCCGAAATCCGCCACCACCTGTGCAAGTCAGGCGGCGTACGTCTGCGCGCATGTCTTGTTGCGCGCGGAACTGAGCCGGGCGGATCCGCTGGCCGAGCCGGCCCAGTGGGAGTTGGACCCGCGCCGGCCCGGCCGCGTGCCCGGGCACCGCTGGCGGTGGACGGTGAAGGAGCCCAGCATGCCCGCACCGCAGACCTCTACGACGAGCTCGGCGAGGAGCTGCAGTCCCTCGCACCCCCTCCTCGACCTCGGCGGCGAGCTCGCCTTCGACGGTCCCGTCCGCACCGTGAAGTGCTACGAGGACAATTCGCTGCTGAAGTCTGTGCTGTCCACGCCCGGGGAGGTCGCGGTCCTGGTCATCGACGGGGCGGGCTCCCTGCGCCGCGCCGTCATGGGCGACATGATCGCCGCCCTCGCCGTGGAGAACGGCTGGTCCGGCGTGGTGATCAACAGCGCCGTGCGCGATGTCGCGGTGCTGCGCACCCTTCCGCTCGGGATCAAGGCCCTCGGCTCCAACCCCCGCAAGTCCACGAGGACCGGCCAGGGGTCGGTCGACGTGCCCGTGGAGTTCGGCGGGGTAACCTTCCGGCCGGGTACCCGGCTCGTCGCCGACGAGGACGGGGTGCTCGTCGAGCGCTGAGCCCCCTGGCGGCTGTCGGACCCCGGACCTACGCTCTCCCCGAGCGCCCGGCAACTAGCCGGTGCCGACGCCGAGGAGGACGTCCGCCATGCCTGCTGCACTGCACCCCTACCTCAACTTCGACGGCAACGCCCGCGAGGCGTTCGAGTTCTACGGCGAGGCCCTCGGGGCCACGCCGCAGTTCGCCACCTTCGGGGAGTTCCAGGCGGTCCCCGAGGGCGACCCCGCAGCCCACAAGATCATGCACGGCTCCCTCGAGGTCACCGACCTGATCCGCCTGTACGCCTCGGACGTGATCGAGGGGATGGGCGAGTACACACGCGGCACCAACGTCATCCTCTTCCTGATGGGCGATGACGAGGCGGTGCTGCGCAGCGCCTACGAGAAGCTGTCCGTGGGCGAAGAGATCACGATGCCGCTCGAGAAGCAGATGTGGGGCGATGTCTACGGCGCCTTCACCGACCGCTTCGGCATCGTGTGGCAGGTCAACATCTCCGGCAGCGAGGGCTGAGTGGTCTCCGGCGACCTCCGCGCCCTGCTCGAGGCCGAACGCACCCGCACTCACGAGCGGATCGAGGCGCTCCGCCGCGACCACGCCGCGATCCTCGACGGGATGGCGCTGACCTCGACCGACGACGAGCACGACC
>NZ_JALLAL010000121.1:0-1357 GCF_023062615.1 Brachybacterium sp. Marseille-Q7125
GTGTTACGGCGGTCATAGTGTCGAGGAAACGCCCGGCTCCATTCCGAACCCGGAAGCTAAGCTTGATCGCGCCGATGGTACTGCACTCGGGAGGGTGTGGGAGAGTAGGTCGCCGCCGGACATCTTCAGAAAGAGGGAGCGGGTCACGCAGACCCCCACCAGCACAATGGTGGGAGCGTCGCGGACCCGCTCCCTTTCTCATGCCCGAAAACACTTGTCCGCAGCAGATGCTCCGTGACAGGCAGGAGTTTCACCCAGGCGGTCCCAGTTTCACAGTGACGAGCGGCGGTCTCAGAGGGACGGGCGGCAGCTTCACGATGCCAGGCAGCAGCGTCGGCACCGCATCTTGCGTCGCGCACGCTGCATGCGCCAGGGCACGCCCCGGGCACGTGGTGGACTCGCCTTTCCCGGCCACGCTTGAGCATGATCCACCATCTACCCCGGAGTACCGCGGGCCCGAGCCCGTATATGCCGCCGAGACCCGCACTACGCCGAGGTAAGTGGTGAGGGGCAGGGACCGTTCAGCGAGAGCGAGGCGCGCGGATAGGCGGAGGTGGGTACCGGTTCAGGACCTGACTTAGGTCATCGAGTTGGGGTTGGCTGTCTGGCGGGGCTGTGACCTGGGGTGATGGGTGGTTTTGGGGGTGGGGTGGGGCACTAACGGGTAGCGTTGCTCTATGGCCTACGTGCGGAAGGTGAGGACGGCTTCGGGCGCGGTGGCGGTGCAGGTCGTGCAGAAATCCCGGGGTCGTCTCGAGGTGCTCGAGCATGTGGGGTCTGCGCATACCGATGCGGAGCTCGGGCTACTGCTGGAGCGGGCCGAGCAGGTCCTCCAGGGTGAGCAGATGAGCCTGGGACTGCAGGTGCCGCGGGCGGTCACGCGTGTGGAGGATGTCGCGGACTGGAGCGGCCGCACCCAGACTTCTGGGCTTGCTGCACGGCCGGTGGTGGCGCCGTCCGGGCGGGTGCTCTCCAGCACCTCCAGGCTCGTCTATGACGTGCTGGCCAGCGCGTATATCCGTCTGGGGTTCGATGTTGTGGGCGATCGAGTGTTCCGTGATCTGGTCATTGCGCGGTTGATCGAGCCGGCCAGCAAGGTTGAGTCCCTGCGCGTTCTGGCCGAGTGAGGGGCAGAACCGTTCTCCTACAAGACTCTGCAGCGCCACCTGGCCGGTATCACCCAGGCCACCCGCGACCAGATCGCTTCCGCCTGCTTCACTCACGCGTCCTCCAGTGGTGATGTCTCGCTGGTGCTGTATGACGTGACGACCCTGTATTTCGAGGCGGAGAACGAGGATGCTCTGCGTAAGGTCGGGTATTCGAAGGAACGTCGGGTGGATCCGCAGATCGTGGTCGG
>NZ_JALLAL010000122.1:0-1339 GCF_023062615.1 Brachybacterium sp. Marseille-Q7125
GGCTCTTCGCAGATGAGGGTGTAGGTGGTCGCGGGGTGGGCGCGTCGGTGTGGGGGTAGAGGTCGAGGTCTCCTTCATGCTGGAAGCTCTGACCCAACCTGCATGAGGAAGACCTCGACGTGGCCTACGGTACCTTCGCTTCGCCTGACCTGACGACGTTCTGCGACCTTGACGACCTGGGCCTGGTGGCAACCGGGCAGCTCCTGGAACCGGACCGGGCGGTGCTGGAATGCCGGGTCGCCAACCCGGATCCGTGGTGCCGCCGTTGCGGCTCGCAGGGTCTGTCGCGGGGCACGATCACGCGCACTCTGGCGCATACCCCGTATGGTCACCGCCCGACCACGCTGCTGCTACGAGTTCGCCGGTATCACTGCAGGTCCTGCGGGACCTCGTGGCGGGATGACACGACCCGGGCCGCGCCTGCACGGGGCAAGCTCACCCATGGCGGGATGCGCTGGGCCCTGACCGCTGTGGTGGTCGATCACCTCTCGATAAGCCGCGTCGCCGCGGGCCTGGGCGTGGCCTGGAACACCGCGAACCAGGCTGTGCTCGAGGAGGGCTACCGGCTGTTGATCAGCGACCCTGCCCGCTTCGAGGGGGTGCGGGTGATCGGCGTGGACGAGCACGTGTGGCGCCACACCGGCCGGGGTGAACGCTACGTCACGGTGATCATCGACCTCACCCCCATCCGCGAGGGCTCCGGACCCTCCCGCCTGCTGGACATGGTCCCCGGGCGTTCGAAACAGGTCCTGAAGACCTGGCTGGCAGACCGCCCCCAGCAGTGGCGTGACGGGATCGAGGTGGTGGCCATGGATGGGTTCACCGGTTACAAGACCGCCACCAGCGAGGAACTGCCCCAGGCGATCGCGGTGATGGATCCCTTCCATGTCATCCGCTTGGCTGGCGATGCCGTGGAGACCTGCCGACGCCGGATCCAGCAGCAGCTCACCGGCCGCCGCGGCCGCAAGACCGACCCGCTCTATGCTGCGCGCCGGCTGCTGCTGACCGGCACCGGGCTGCTCACCCCCACCCAGCGAGTCCGTCTGGATGAGCTCCTCGCAAAGGACGAGCACGCCGAGGTCGAGGCGACCTGGGTCTGCTACCAAAACCTCGTGGCCGCATACCGGGAGAGCAGTCGTGAGCTGGGTCGTTTCGCGATGGAGCGCGTGATCACACCGCTGCGCGAGAGCGTCCCTGCCCAGCTGCCCGAGCTGCGCAAGCTCGGCCGGACGTTGAACCAGCGGATCCAGGACATCCTGGCCTACTTCGACCTGCCCGGCACCAGCAACGGCCCCACCGAAGCGATAAATGGCCGTCTCGAGCATCTGCGCGGCTCCGC
>NZ_JALLAL010000123.1:0-1313 GCF_023062615.1 Brachybacterium sp. Marseille-Q7125
TTGCCCGCAAGTTGTTGACGGTTGATCAAGCTGCTTGGGCTTGATCTGCGTGTTCTTCGGTTTTGGCCTGGTCGCGTTTGATGGCGTTCTCGAACGCGACCGGGCTGGTGTAGTCGAGGCTGGAGTGCAGCCTGCGACGGTTGTAGACGATCTCGATCCAGCGAGCGACCTCGCGGCGAGCTTCGGCCCGAGTCGGCCAGGACCGACGATCGTAGAACTCGGTCTTCAGCGTGGCCCAAAACGACTCGGCCATCGCATTGTCCCAGCACACTCCGGTCCGTCCCATGGACTGACAGATCCCCAGTTCCTCGCAGGTCTCGAACAGCGTCTTGGACGTGTACTGGGTGCCGCGATCAGCATGGAACACCAGCCCCTCTGGCACATCGCCACGCAAGGTATGGGCCATACGCAGTGCTCGGTCAACGACACTGGCGCCCTGGCACTCGTCCATCGCCCAGCCCAGCACGCGCCGGGAATGCCCGTCACGGACCGCAGCGAGGTAGAGCCACCCCTCGCCGGTGGGCAGATACGTGATGTCACTGATCCAGACCGCATCAAGACGCCCTTGGTCCCACCGCCGCTGGACATAGTCCGCGAAACCCCGGGCAGAGGAGTCTTGGATCGTCGTCACCGGGGTGAACATGCGCGGACTGATGCCCTCCAGCCCCTGGCGACGCATGGACGCAGCGACCGTCTTACGGTCGACCATCATGCCCTGGCCTGCGAGCTCGCGGGTGATCCGCGGAGCCCCGTAGACCTCATCAGAGGCCTGGAATGCCTCGCGCACAGCCTGGTCGATCACCTCCCGCCGCTGAGCCCTCGGCCCGGGGCCGTGCTCGCGACGCCGCCGCCAGGCGTAATAGCCCTGACGAGTCACACCCAGCAGCCTGGCCATGCGCGTGATCTCGAAGTTCGCCTTCTGCGCATCCATCAGCTCGAACCGTTCCGCTGGGGTGGCCTCGACGCGAAGAAGGCGGCTGCTTTTCCCAGGAACTCATTGTCCCTCTCCAGCTCATAGACCCGCCGCCGCAGACACTTCAGCTCCTCACGTTCCTCAGCCGCTAACGGCGCATCCGGACCCGGCGCCGGTCCCCGGCGCTCACGCTCTTGTTGCACCCAGCGGCCCAGCAACTGCGGGCCCACATCGATCTCCGCAGCCACATGCGCGATCGGCCGGTCCGTATCCAACACCAAAGCCGCCGCCTCCCGACGATACTCCGGCGTATAGCTCTTCCGCTTCCTCATGACGACAACCTCCCGCAGGTCACCACGACCCGCCATCTCAGGTGTCAACAACAGAAGGGTAAGCCCAC
>NZ_JALLAL010000124.1:0-1307 GCF_023062615.1 Brachybacterium sp. Marseille-Q7125
GAACGCCCGACCACCGCGACCGACACGCGGCGGACCGTCACACCCTCATGCCACAATCAGCTCGCGCACACCGGCAACGACGCCGGACACCGCCGCTCAGCAGCACCATGAAAGATCGAGGCTACTGAGCCAATCCGCTGTTCTCCATATAGTGCGCTCGCTCGGAGTTGCTGCCGGAGAGCGAGTCATCTGATACGCAGCGAGGAGTGAAACGATGATCCGCGCAGAGAACCTGGTCAAGGAGTTCTCCCGCCCCAAGCGGGTTGAGGGGCGGTTTTCGAGGGTCCGGTCGTTCTTCAGCACTGAGCGGATTATCTCTCGGGCTGTCGATGACATCTCCCTGACGATCGATGACGGGGAGATCGTCGGTTACCTGGGTCCGAACGGGGCCGGGAAGTCCACCACGATCAAGATGCTCACCGGGATCCTGGTGCCCACCTCAGGCATGGTCGAGGTGGAGGGCATCGTCCCGTGGAAGGACCGCCGGGCGAACGCCCGCAACATCGGAGCGGTGTTCGGGCAGCGCACCCAGCTGTGGACCGATCTGCCGCTGCGTGATTCGTTCGAGCTGATCTCCCGCCTGTATGGCCTGGAGAGGACCGACTATTGCCGGGCGCTGGATGAGTTCGTGGATCTGCTGGACATGGGCTCGTTCATGGACACCGCGGTGCGGTCGCTGTCGCTGGGCCAGCGGATGCGCGGGGACATCGTCGCTGCGATGCTCTACCGCCCGCCGGTGCTCTACCTCGATGAACCCACCGTCGGGCTGGACGTGGTGGCGAAGGCTCGCATCCGTGACTTCATTGCCGAGCGCAACCGGACCGAGGGCACCACGGTCATGCTCACCACACATGACATCGCCGACATCGAGCAGCTTGCGCGGCGGGTGGTGATCATCGATGAGGGCCGGATCCTGTATGACGGGGAACTCGGCGCGCTGCGCCGTGCGTACGCGCCGCATCGCGAGATCGTGGCCCGCGCCCCGCGGGTGCCGGATGACCTGCGGATCGACCAGATCGAGCTGACCGAGGTCCGGCCCGACGGTGACGATGTGCTGGCGACGTTCCACTTCGATCCGGAGCAGATCGCCCCGCCGGCAGCGATCGCTGCGGTCACCGCATCGTTGGAGGTCTCGGATCTTTCCTCGCGCGAGCCCGATGTTGAGGGTGTGATCCGTCAGACCTGACTTGCACTGGTTTAGTGTGTCAACGCGTCGAGTAGGTTTCTGGCCTCGTCGGTGATTTCTGGCTGGGCGGTGATGTGCTGGCCGGCGATCGAGATGGTCACTTCTCGTAGCGGGCGCAGGA
>NZ_JALLAL010000125.1:0-1297 GCF_023062615.1 Brachybacterium sp. Marseille-Q7125
GGGTTATAGGACAAAATGTGTGTACGGAGAGGCCGCTTTCCTCGTCCTGACCTGCGGGGATAGTGGGTTGCACATGCTCTGAGAGCATGTGCGATGGGTGTTGCTTCCAATCGGCCGTGTTGTGGTGTATGCGGTCTCAAGCTCGTCAAGAGCGGTGTGACCAGTGCGGGACGGACGCGTTGGCGATGTCGCTCGTGCGGGGCGTCCACCACGCGGCAGCGCGAGGACGTCACCCGCCGCGCGGACCTTGCCGCGTTCCTGGCCTGGCTGCTGGGGTCTGCACCCCAAGGAGCCACGCCCACCTTGGGCAGAGCGTTTCGTCGGCGAACAGCCTGGTGCTGGAACGTCGAAGTGCCCCGCCCGCCGGTCACCGGGGAGATCCATGACGTGGTGGTGCTGGATGGCACCTACTTCCAGCACTGGGGTCTGCTGATCGCGACCAACGGCAAGGACGTCATCGACTGGCAGTGGTGCGACCGGGAAAAAGCGATCGCGTGGCTGCAGATCCTGCAGCGCCACCCAGCCCCGGCACTGGTCGTCATCGACGGCGGTACGGGCCTGAAAAAAGCGATCGACCAAGCCTGGCCCGACACGCGCGTGCAACGCTGCTACTTCCACATCTACCAGGCACTACGGCGCCACCTCACGCTCTCACCCCGCCTCCCGGCCGGGAAGGAACTGCTCGCCCTGACACGAGCACTGATGCGCGTGGAGGATCTCGATCAGGCCGCGGCGTGGCTGGGCGAGTACGTCGCCTGGGAAGCACGCTGGGACGGGTTCCTGCGCCATCGCTCCTACGCCAGCAAACACTATGAGCGCCCCGCCGGAGTCCGCCCAGACCGCCCCTGGTGGTACACCCACCGCAGGCTCCGCTCCGCCCGCAGCCTGCTACGCCACCTGATCCGCTCCCGCACGCTGTTCACCTGGCTAGACCCCGAACTGCCCCAGCGGAAGCCACCCTGGCCGCGCACGACCTCCTCGCTCGAAGGCGGCCCCAACCGGGCCCTGAAGGAATTGTTCTCCCGCCACCGCGGCCTACCCGACGAGCACGCCCGCCGGGCAGCGGAATGGAAGCTCAACAGCCTCTCCATCGCCCCCTACAACCCCTGGGACCTCGCCCGCCCCGAGCACTGGAACCCAGCACCCCCACGACCCGCGACCACACCCGAGGCAGACCCGAAACCCCAGCTCGGAACCCACTTCTCACCCGAAGACGGCAACAGCATCCGCCACGGCTGGGCCGGCCGACACCAGCCATGACACGCCCGGGCCATACACACATTTTGTCCTATAACCC
>NZ_JALLAL010000126.1:0-1242 GCF_023062615.1 Brachybacterium sp. Marseille-Q7125
TCACCAGTATCGCCGAGGAGATCAACAATCGACCCCGCCGCCGACTGGGCTATCTCACGCCCACCGAGGCATTCGCTCGACTGCTCGCCGGCGAGCCCCATGTTGCTTCGACGCCTTGACATCGCCGGCGAGCCTGAGGGTTATTTGACCGATGGTGGCATGGGAATTAGCGACACCGACGCTATCCATCTACCAGTATCCGGCGACACTCCAAGAAACCTCACAAAAGCCACCCCGGCCATCCCCAGCATTTTTACAAAGTGGGAAACAATAGCAAATCCCGGAAATATTGAGTGCAGCAGCGCCTTCGCGGACGAGTTCTCGTGTGTACCTCCGACGAACAGCTGTCACGAGGGAAGTGGGGCGTCCACGGACTATCGAGTCAGCGGGGATGACGTCCTTACGCTGACCGCTGGAGTCAAGCGCTCTGGCAGGGCGCCTCGGAAGGGCTCTACGGTCCACGGCACGCAGACCAATTTGGCAGACAAAAGCGTGAAAGACCTGGGGTGGGACTGCGTCCGCCCAGGCACCCCCGAGGCCGACAGCCCCGCGGCACAGATCGTGATCACAGCCGAGGACTTCGCCGAACTCCCCGTCAAAGCCCCCATCGCCCACGCGGGCCCAGAGCGTGGCTGGTTGCCGGTGAACATGGTCAACGTCCTCTACACCGACGCCGACACCCAGGAGCTCGAGACCGAGGTCCTCGGCACCCCCGTCCGGATCCGCGCCACGCCGGTGGAGTTCCACTGGGACCTCGGGGACGGCAACACCATCACCACCACCAATCCCGGCAAGCCCTTCCCCTCCGAGCGCGTCTCTTCCGAGTACCGGTTCGAGGGCTGGTACGACATCACCCTCACCACCACCTTCACCGGCCAGTTCTCCGTCGATGGCGGGGAGTGGCAGGACATCGAGGGCAGCATCGAGATCGAATCCGACCCCGTCGAGCTGTACGCGAAGTCCCTCGAATCTCGCCTCGTCAACGGCAGCACCACCGACGAGGAGGACGACGAGGACGAGGAAGAACCCTGGATCCCCGACCGCACCCCAGACACTGAGGGCCCCATCGACCCCGAAGCCCGCCACCGCAGAATCTGAGTTCGACGAGCACCACTCGGCGATGTCAAGGCGTCGAAGCAACATGGGGCTCGCCGGCGAGCAGTCGAGCGAATGCCTCGGTGGGCGTGAGATAGCCCAGTCGGCGGCGGGGTCGATTGTTGATCTCCTCGGCGATACTGGTGA
>NZ_JALLAL010000127.1:0-1059 GCF_023062615.1 Brachybacterium sp. Marseille-Q7125
CCACCGCGGCGTCCCCGGCCCCGCAGGCCTCCGCGCCGACGGCACAGTCCCCTCCGTCCCCGGCCCCCGCACCGAAGCCTGCGCAGAAGTCGGCACCGAAGCCCGCACCGAAGCCTGCGCAGAAGGCCTCCGCGCCGTCGGCTCCCTCTCCGGCCCCCGGGCCGACGCAGCAGAAGGTGCAGTCGGCCCCGAGCCCGGTGTCCGCGCAGTCCGCGCCCTCGGCTCCGTCGCCGGTCTCGGCGCAGTCCGCCCCGACGGCTCCGTCTCCGGTGAGCGCGCAGTCCGCACCCAGCCCGGCTTCCGCTCCCACGGCGCCGAGCGCCACCTCCGCACAGTCCCCGAGCTCCGCGGGCTGAGCGGCGCTGCGCACTGAGCGGCGCAGCAGACGACAGCGCCCCGGCGAGCTGATGCTCACCGGGGCGCTGTGCATTGGCCCTCGCCTCACTCCCGGCGCCGCGCCGCCTGCAGCGTCGGGGCGAGAGGCCCCACCATCTCCGTGAATGCCGCGTCCTTGTCCTTCGGTGCCGGGGTGACCAGATAGAGGACCGCCCCCAGCACCGCCCAGCCCACCAGGATGATGTGCTCATAGGGCCACACGAGCGTCATGCCCGTGCCGGGGATGAGGCAGAACAGGATCACCAGGATCGCGCCGATCGCGCCCAGGGCCGGCAGGAACGCGGGACGCGCCCGGTACCCGTACTCGAGCCCCGGATAGACGCGCGGCATCCGGTACTTCGCGATCACCACCATCACCCACACGATCGACAGGAACACGCCGCCCGCATCGAGGAACCAGATGATCGCGCCGGGCCCAAGCAGACCCAGCACCACCGTCACCACCAGCACGAACAGCAGGGCGTTGCGGGGCACGCCGGAGCGCTCGTCGACGACCGCGAGGGCGGAGGGCAGCAGGCGGGCGCGAGCGAGCGCGAGTGTCAAGCCCCGGGTTTGGTGGAGGCTGGGTTATCTGGCGTTCAGGGGTTCGGGGGCGGGTTCTGACGAGCTGGTGAGGGTCTCTCGGTGCGCGGTCCGGTAGGCCTGGGGAGTCAGGCCTTCCAG
>NZ_JALLAL010000128.1:0-1040 GCF_023062615.1 Brachybacterium sp. Marseille-Q7125
TGCTGGCCAGTGCGTATACCCGTCTGGGGTTCGATGTGGTGGATGATCGGGTGTTCCGTGATCTGGTCATCGCGCGGTTGATCGAGCCGACCAGCAAGGTCGATTCGCTGCGGGTCCTGGCCGAGTGTGGCGCAGAGCCGTTCTCCTACAAAACTCTGCAGCGCCACCTGGCGGGCGTCACCCAGGTCACCCGCGACCAGGTTGCCACTGCCTGCTTCGAGTATGCCTTGAACAGGGGTGATGTCTCGCTGGTGCTGTATGACGTGACGACGCTGTATTTCGAGGCGGAGAACGAAGATGCCCTGCGTAAGGTCGGGTACTCCAAGGAACGTCGGGTGGATCCGCAGATCGTGGTCGGTCTGCTGGTGGACCGCCAGGGGTTCCCGCTGGAGATCGGCTGCTTCGAGGGCAACCATGCCGAGACGCGGACGATCCTGCCGATCATCCGGCAGTTCCAGGCCCGCCACGGGATCGCAGACATGGTCGTGGTCGCCGACGCCGGGATGCTCTCAGCGGCGAATCTGACGGCGCTGGATGAGGCAGGGCTGCGGTTCATCGTCGGCTCACGCGTCACCAAAGCCCCCAGCGACCTTGCCCACCAATTCCACTGGCACGGCGACGCGTTCCGTGACGGGCAGGTCATCGACACGATCACACCCCGCCACGGCAACACCAAACCCCTAGCTGACCTGCACCGGCGTGAGGCTCCCGGCTGGGATCCGGTGGAGCATCCGGGGTGTTGGAGGGCGGTCTGGGCCTACTCCCGTAAACGGGCCGTGCGGGATGGGAAGACACTGACCGCGCAGGAGAACCGGGCGATCGCGATCATCGAGGGCGACAAACAGGCCCACGCCACCCGGTTCGTCACCCGTGCCGGGGGTAAGAACGTGCTGAACACCCGGGCTTTGGAGGCGGCGCGGCGTCTGGTGGGGCTCAAGGGCTACGTCACCAATATCCCGGCCACGATCATGGGCCCGGGCGAGGTGATCTCCAGTTACCACGACCTGTGGCACGTGGAGCAGTCGTTCCGGATGAGCAAA
>NZ_JALLAL010000129.1:0-911 GCF_023062615.1 Brachybacterium sp. Marseille-Q7125
GGATGATCTTCTTCAAGCTCAACCCGGTCGCGTTTTGCATGTAGCGCGCGATGGCGAGAGCGGTGAACACGATGGTCAGGTGTGCTTCGATGGCGTCGCGTTGGTGGTGGAACATGGGGCGGGCCTGGAGGTCTGTTTTGCTCATCCGGAACGACTGCTCGACGTGCCACAGGTCGTGGTAACTGGAGATCACCTCGCCCGGGCCCATGATCGTGGCCGGGATATTGGTGACGTAGCCCTTGAGCCCCACCAGACGCCGCGCCGTCTCGAGAGCGCTGGTGTTCAGCACGTTCTTACCCCCGGCGCGGGTGACGAACCTCGTGGGGTGGGGCCGCTTCTCACCCTCGATGACCGCGATCGCCCGGTTCTCCTGTGCGGTCAGTGTTTTCCCGTCCCGCACGGCTCGTTTGCGGGAGTAGGCCCAGACCGCCCTCCAACACCCCGGATGCTCTCCCGGTTCCCAACTCGGCGCGTCACGTCGGTGCAGGTCAGCTACGGGTTTGGTGTTGGCGTGGCGGGGTGTGATGGTGTCGATGATCTGCCCGTCACTGAAGGCGTCGCCGTGCCAGTGGAAGTGGTGGGCAAGGTCGCTGGGGGCTTTGGTGACGCGTGAGCCGACGATGAACCGCAGCCCTGCCTCATCCAGCGCCGTCAGGTTCGCGGCTGAGAGCATCCCGGCGTCGGCGACGACGACCATGTCTGCGATCCCGTGGCGGGCTTGGAACTGCCGCATGATCGGCAGGATCGTCCGCGTCTCGGCGTGGTTGCCCTGGGCTTGTCAATCCGGCTCTTCACATTTGAGGGTGTAGGTGGGGTCTGAAGCCGCCTGCTTCGAGGAGGCTGCGGGCGATGTAGTGGGTGAGGTTGCGGAAACCGAGAGCGGAGCCGCGCAGATGCTCGAGACGGCCATT
>NZ_JALLAL010000012.1:0-64734 GCF_023062615.1 Brachybacterium sp. Marseille-Q7125
AGGAGGATAGGTATGGTACTAGGAGATGATAGAGAGCGAACAGATTGAAGGATGAGTAGTAACTGAAATTCGGATTCTATATATGTTATCAGGAGTTGTGCGCTACAGAAGATTTATGTTGTTTTTTTTTTAAATGATACGCCAAGATGTGTATGAGACACAGGCCCTGCACTGCCGCACCCTGGAGGTCACGCCATGAGCATCCCCACCCCCTACGAGGACCTGCTGCGCGAGGTCATGGAGACCGGCCACCCCAAGGGCGACCGCACCGGCACCGGCACCCGCAGCCTGTTCGGCCGCCAGATCCGCTACGACCTCTCCCAGGGCTTCCCGCTGATCACCACTAAGCGGGTGCACATCCGTTCGCTCGTGGTGGAGCTGCTGTGGTTCCTGCGTGGGGATACGAATATCCGCTACCTGCACGAGCATGACGTCACGATCTGGGATGAATGGGCTGATGAGAACGGGGATCTGGGCCCGGTGTATGGGGCGCAGTGGCGCTCCTGGCCGGCCCGCGACGGCGGAGTGATCGACCAGATCAGCCAGGTGGTCGAGGAGATCCGCACGAACCCGGATTCGCGTCGGCTCATCGTCTCGGCGTGGAACCCGACGGACATCCCGCAGATGGCGCTCGCCCCCTGCCATGCACTGTTCCAGTTCGAGGTGCACGACGGGAAGCTGTCCTGCCAGCTGTATCAGCGCAGCGCCGACCTGTTCTTGGGGGTGCCGTTCAACATCGCCAGCTACGCGCTGCTGACGCACATGATCGCCCAGCAGACGGATCTGCAGGTGGGTGATTTCGTGTGGACCGGCGGGGACTGCCACATCTACGACAACCACGTGGAACAGGTGACCCGGCAGCTCGGACGGGACCCCTACCCGTACCCGACGCTTCGCATCCTTCGCCGCCCGGAGACGATCTTCGACTACGAACTCGAGGATTTCGAGATCGAGGGCTACCAGCACCACCCGGGCATCAAGGCGCCGGTGGCGGTGTGAGCGCGGACAGCGAGAAGAGGGCCGACGGGGCTGCGGCGGCCGGGAGTACGGACCCGATGCGCCGCTCCCCCGCGCTCAGGGTCGACGGGGTCGCAGCCGGCGGAGGTTCGGCGGACGCAGAGGGCCAGCGTGGTCGCCCCCAGGTCGGGCTGATCTGGGCGCAGGCGCGGGATCGCGTGATCGGCGCGGGCGGGACGATGCCCTGGCATCTGCCGGAGGACCTCAAGCATTTCCAGCGCACCACCCTGGGCAGCCCCGTCGTGATGGGCCGACGCACCTGGGAGTCCTTCCCGCCGCGGTTCCGCCCTCTGCCGGGGCGCACGAACATCGTCATCACCTCCCGGGAGGACTTCGCGGCCGACGGGGCGGTGCGGGCCGGGAGCCTCGAGGAGGCGCTGGAGCTCGCGCGGGGGGTGCTCGCCGGGGACGTTGGCGGGACCGCGCGCGAGGCGCCCAACGCGGACGGGCCTGCCGGAACAGCCCCCGCCAGCCAGCCCGGCACCGTCGGCCCTACCTCCACCGGCGACCCCGGCACGATCTGGGTGATCGGCGGCGGCGCCGTGTACCGCGCAGCGATGGTGCATGCGGATCTGCTGGTCGTCACCGAGATCGACCTCGCGGTGGATGGCGACACGACGGCACCCGAGATCCCCGCGGACTTCACGCTTCAGCGCACGGATCCCGCCGAGGGCTGGCACACCGGGGCCGGTGGCCTGCGGTACCGGATCCTCAGATACCGGCGCTGAGCCGCCACGCCCCACCCACTCTTGAAATCGATTACTCACCCTGGTGAGATGGGGTCATGCCCCACGACGATGTGACCCCCCACCCCGCTGACGCCGCTTCCGTGATCGCGGAGGGCCGCGCGCACCTCGGCATCGAACTCGGCTCCACCCGCATCAAGGCCGCCCTGGTGGATGACGCCGGCGCCGTGCTCGCCAGCGGCTCCCACGCCTGGGAGAACGAGCTCGTAAACGGCACCTGGACCTATTCCCTGGAGGACGCCTGGGATGGCGTGCGCGCCTGCTACGCGGACCTCGCCCGCGACGTGCAGCAGCGCCACGGGGCGCCGCTGACGCAGCTGGCGAGCCTCGGAATCTCCGGCATGATGCACGGCTACCTGGCCCTGGACGCCGAGGGGAAGCAGCTTGCGCCGTTCCGCACCTGGCGCAACACGGACACCACCGAGGCTGCGCAGCTGCTCTCCCGCACCCTCGGGGTGAACATGCCGCTGCGCTGGAGCGTCGCGCATCTGCTGCACCAGATCCAGCTGGGCTCCGAGCACGTGCAGCGCCTGGACTTCCTGACCACCCTGGCCGGGTATATCCACCTCGGGCTCACCGGCGAGCGCGTGCTCGGCGTGGGTGAGGCCAGCGGCATGTTCCCCATCGGCGAGGCGGGACGGGACTGGGACGCCGCGCAGCTGGAGCGCTTCGATGCCCTCGAGCAGGTCCGGCCCCTGCCGTGGCAGCTGCGGGAGGTGCTGCCGCGGGTACTCGTGGCTGGGCAGGAGGCCGGTCGTCTCACCGCGGAGGGGGCCAGGCGCCTGGATCCGACGGGGACCCTGCAGCCGGGGGTGCTGACCGCCCCGCCGGAGGGGGATGCGGGCACCGGCATGGTCGCCACCCACGCGATCGCCCCGCGCACCGGCAACGTCTCCGCGGGCACGAGTGCGTTCGCGATGGTGGTGCTGGAGGGGCCGCTGTCGGGGCCGCGCGAGGAGATCGACATGGTCACCACCCCGGCCGGGGACCCGGTGGCGATGATCCACACCAACAACTGCACGAGCGACCTCGACGCCTGGATGGGGGTGTTCGCGCGTTTCGCTGAGCTGATCGGACGCCCGCTGGAGGCCGAGGAGCTGTTCGGGACGCTGTTCGGCGCGGGCGCTCAGGGCGCGGCTGATGCTGGCGGGGTGCTCTCCTACAACTACGTCTCCGGGGAGCATCAGACGCAGGTGCCCTCCGGGCGGCCGATGGTGGTGCGTGAGCAGAGCGCGGAGCTGACGCTCGAGAACTTCCTGCGCTCCCAGCTGTACGGGGCGTTCGGCGCGCTCGCGGTGGGCATGGATGCGCTGCTCGTGGATGAGGGCGTGCGGATCGATGTCATGTACGCCCACGGCGGGATCTTCCGCACCAAGGGCGTGGCCCAGCAGGTGCTGGCCGACGCGCTGGACACTCCGGTGGCGGTGGGCGAATCCGCTGGGGAGGGCGGCGCCTGGGGCATGGCGCTGCTCGCCGCGCACACCGCCCGCACCGCGGCCGGTACGGCGCAGAGCCTCGCGGACTACCTGGACGCGGAGGTGTTCTCGAGCCAGGAGCTCACCCAGCTGAAGCCCACCGCGGAGGGCGCGACCGGCTATCGCCGCTGGCTGGAGGCCTACCGGGCGGGTCTGCCGGTCGAGCGTCTGGCCGGTGAGGTGCTGGACTGAGGACAGGGGCCGATGGGCGCACTCCCCCGTCGGCCCACCGCATCGCTCACCCCGCCCGGGCGCTGTGCGCGGGACCATGTCCCGCTCCGGCTCGGTATGACACAGGCCCGCGCGAACCAGGTGCCGGTAGGAGCCTGCTGCGAGATGGTTGACTGTTCCCCGCAGGAGGGATCGACATGTCGACGGGGACCAGCCGCACGCAGCTCGGGGAGCTGAACATCCGGGCAGTGATCCATGCCCTGCGCCGCCTGGGCCCGTCGAGCCAGCGCGAGATCGCCGAGCACGCCGCCCTCTCCATCCCCACGGTCTCCGTGATCGTGCGAGGGCTCGAGCAGCGCGGAACCCTGCGCGTCGTACGCACGGAGAGCAATGGCCGGGGCCGCCCCCGCGCGGTGTTCGATCTCGTGCCCGACGCTGCCCACGCGATCGGGATCCACCTCGACCCAGCGCTGATCACCGTGGTCGCGCTGGATATGACCGGCCAGCCCGTAAAGATCGCACACGACAACTCCGTGGATCCGGACGATCCTCACTCCACTCTCGCCACGGCAGCAGGCATGGTGGAGCAGGTTCTGGAGGATGCACAGCTTCCCGACGCCGATGCGGTCCAGTGCGCACTCGCGGTTCCCGGTCGTATCGACCCGACGCACGGCGCGATCGCCGACTCCGTGTGGCTCCCTCACTGGAACGGGGTACCCGTCGCCGGGATATTGGGGGATCGCCTGCATCGCGACGTGCCGCTGCTGAAGGACACCTTCGCGGCGATGTCCGGCGAGATCTGGGTGCGCGGGGGCGAACTCCTCGATGCGACCAGCATCTTCGTGTACCACGGGACCGGCACTGGGCTCGGGATCGCCGTGGACGGCCGTGCCGTGCCGGGCCAATCCGGCAACGCCGGCCAGGCCGGACGCCTCTTCGAGCTGCTCTCGTCCCCTGGCCATACGGAAGCCGCCACGGCCCATGACCCCGCGGATGTGGTCACCACCGCCCTCGCCGAAGGGCTCCTCGAGAACGCTGCGGGGCCACGCTCCCCGGATCCCCGCCACATCGGGCACGCGTTCCGCCAGCTCTGCGCGCTCGCGGAGACCCGGGACGAGCGCGCCCTGTCCCTCCTGCAATCCGCGGGGGACCGCATCCACCGTGTCGCCGCGGTGGCGGCGGACGTGCTGGATGCCGGCTTCGTGATCCTCGGCGGCCCGTACTGGGAGCTGGTGCGGGATCTCCGGCTCCCCCACGCCGAGGAAACGATCGGACGCCCCGCCCAGCACGGGCGCGCACCCGTGAGGGTCCTGGCCTCCGCGCTCGGCCAGGATGCCGGGGCTGTCGGTGCGGCCAGCGTGGTGCTGGACCGCCGATTCCGGTGACAGCCGACCCTGCCTGAGGGCGTGACGAACCGGCGGCGAGGGGCCGCTGAACAGTGCCGACACGCTCGGTGAATTCTGCGCGACAGCCTCCTATCCACCCGGAAGCCTGCTTATTCTACGAGCAAGAAAAAAGCGCAGATCTGTCGCGCCCATCGGCTCCCGCAGCTCCGACCCGAGAGGTTGATCATGGCCCGTCAGCACTCCACCTCCATCTCCCGCCGCACCGCCCTGTCCGCTGCCGCCGTCGCCGGCGGCGGCCTCACCCTCCTGTCCACCGCCTGCTCCTCGGAGAATGGCGGCGCATCCGATCCCGACACCGTGACCATCACCGGCAACTCCATCGTCGGGGGCAAGAACACCGAGAGCGCCGAGTGGATCGAGAACTATGTGATCCCCGGGTTCGTCGCCCTGCAGAAGGAGAACGGCCGGGAGGTGACGGTCGCCTTCGAGCCGCAGGGCGTGGACGACGAGGACTACAAGACCAAGGTCGCCCTGGATCTGAACTCCGGCCGCGGAGCCGACGTGATCGGCATCGACGGCACCTGGGTGGGTGAGTTCGCGCAGGCCGGATACATCAAGCCCCTCACCGAGGTTGCCGACGGGGTGGAGGACTGGGACGGCTGGGACCAGATCAACGAGGCCGTTCGGGACTCCGCGGCTTTTGACGGCGACCTCTACGGGGTCCCCGACGGCACGAACGGCCGCGTGTGGTACTTCAATCGCGATCTCTTCCAGCAGGCCGGCTTGCCCGAGGACTGGCAGCCCACCAGCTGGGAAGACCTGTTGGAGGCCGGGCGCGCCCTGAAGGAGCTTGACGGAGTGGTGCCGATCCAGCTCAATGCGGGCACCGCCATGGGTGAGGCCACCACCATGCAGGGGCTGCTGCCCATCCTGGCCGGGGTCGGCGAGGAGGTCTGGGTGGACGGCACCTGGCTCGGCAACACCGAGGGCCTGCGTGAGGCCCTCACGCTCTACCGCACCATCTACATCGACGAAGAGCTCGGTGACCCGATCCTCCAGCAGGAGGCAAACGGCCGCGACGCCTCCTTCGAGGAGTTCTCCCAGGGCCGGATCGGCATCCTGCTGGAGGGTGATTACTTCTGGCGGGCCGTCGTGAACCCGGAGGAGGGAGTCGGCACCGCCCCGATGGAGAACCGTGACGAGGTGGTGGGATTCGCGAAGATCTCGGCTCGCGAGCCGGGGGCGGGGGTCAATGGCCAGGACTTCGTCTCCTTCTCCGGCGCCGGCTGCCAGGTGCTCAACCCCAATGCCGCCGATCCTGACCTCGCCTGGCAGCTCATCGAGTTCATGACGTCGGCGGATGCCATCAAGGAGCGCACCAAGAACACTGTCTCGATCACCCAGCGTGATGACGTGAACGCCGAGCGGCTCGGCGATGATCCGCTGCTGTCGATGATTGCCGACGAGGTGCTGCCGACGTCGCTGTACCGCCCCAGCCTCCCCGAATACCCGGAGGTCTCTGTCGCGCTTCAGCAGGCCACGCTCGACGTGGTCTCCGGCGTCTCGGTGGAGGAGGCCGCCCAGACCTATGCCGACACGGTCGGGGGGATCGTCGGTGACGAGAACGTGAGCAGCAGCTGATATGACATCTCGCCTGGTCCCCGCCCGGGTGCAGGGGCGCAGCTCCTCGCCCGGGCGTGTCCGCGCCACGGATGCCGCCGGGCTCGGGATAGCGCGCGCGATCGGCTTCGTCATGCCGGCGCTCGTGCTCATCGCGGTGTTTCTGCTGTTCCCTGCCCTGTGGACGATCTATCTCGGGCTGACCGATTACCGGCTCACGGGGCTCGCGGCGATCGCCACCGAGTTCGTGGGGCTGGACAACTACCGTCGGGCGCTCGCGGATCCGAGTTTCTGGGATTCCCTGCGGATCACGCTGATCTTTGTGGTCGTCTCCGGGATTCTCGGGCAGACCATGCTCGGCTTCGCCCTCGCCTGGGCGCTGCGGGGTCTGCGGGGCACCGCCCGCGGGATCCTCGAGACACTCGTGCTTACCGCCTGGGTGATCCCCGGGTCGGTCCAGGCCTTCCTCTGGCTTGCCCTGCTCGACCGGCGCAGCGGGACCCTCAATGAGCTGTTGGGAACCTCGGGGCACGCCTGGCTGATCGAGAACCCGCTGTCCATGATCATCCTGTTCAACATCTGGGCGGGCGCCGCATTCTCGATGCAGCTGTTTTCCTCCGCTTTGACAACGATCCCGCCGAGCCAGCTGGAGGGTGCCCGCCTAGCGGGTGCCGGGACCTTCGCGCAGCTGCGGGACGTGGTCCTGCCCTCTCTGCGCGGGCACATTCTGACCAACGTCCTGCTGATCACGCTGTGGACCTTCAATTCCTTCGGTCCCTACCTGCTCACGGCCGGAGGACCGAACGGACGCACCAGCGTGCTGTCCGTGTACATCTACCAGACCGCGATCCCCGGCGGTCAGCTGGGCATGGGCGCAGCGTTGTCGGTGATCATGCTCGTGATCAACCTGGTGATCGCCGTAGTGTCCATCTCGGCAGGGAGGGCGCGACGATGATTCTTCGTACTGGCCGCTCGGTCATCTCCCGTGTGCTGTTCGTGGTGTTCCTGGTCGCTGTGGGGGCGTTCTTCGCGATCCCCTTGGCGTGGCTGATGGTCGCCCCGTTCGACGCCTCCCCCAGCATGTCCGTGCAGTGGCCCGACTGGACGCTCGCGAACTTCCGCACGCTGGCGGAGAATCCGTACGCACTGCGGTCCATCGGCAACTCGCTGCTTCTGGCCGTCGGCACGATGGCGGTCACCGTCGTGACGGCCACCCTGGCGAGCTATGCGCTGTCCCGCGTGCGGATCCCGGGGCGTGATGCGCTGCTCTACGGGATGCTGCTGCTGAGCTCCATCGTGACCGGCACTGCCGCGATGGTGCCCACCTTCCAGTTGATGACCGCGGTGAACCTGATCGATACCCGCACCGGGGTGGCGCTTGTGCTCACCGGTGGGCTGCTGCCGACGGTGATCTTCATCCTCAAGGACTTCATGGACTCTGTCCCGCGCTCCTACGAGGAGTCGGCGCGGCTGTACGGAGCCAGTCGGCTGCAGGTGCTGACCCATGTGGTGGTCCCGGTGGCCCGCCCCGGCATCGCGTTCGTGGCGATCTGGGGGATGGTCCAGGTCTGGGGGAACTTCCTGGTGCCCTTCCTCCTGCTCAGGGACCCGAACACGCAGCCTGCGGCGGTGCTGATGTACACGTTCTACACGGAGGCGGGCCAGGCCGATCTCCGCCTCATCTCGGTTTTCTCGCTGATCTTCGTGGCACCCGTGCTGGTGATCTACCTGGTGGTGAACCGTAAGTTCGGCTTCCGCTTCTTCGGAGGGATCAAGGCATGACATCACCGATCGCCCTGGACGGGGTCGTCAAGGAGTACCCGGGCGGGGTGCGGGCCGTGGACGGCATTGACCTGCAGATCGAGGCCGGGGAGTTCTTCGCGCTGCTGGGCCCATCCGGCTGCGGGAAGACCACCCTGCTGCGCTCCATCGCCGGCCTGGAGACCATCACCGAGGGCACACTGCACATCGGCGAGCGCGACGTCACCTCCTTGGAGCCCGGCGCCCGGGACGTCGCGATGGTGTTCCAGGACTACGCCCTGTTCCCGCACATGGACGTCGCGGACAACATCGCCTACCCCCTGCGGATCAAGAAGGTGCCCCGCGGGGAGCGGCACCGGGTAGCTGAGCAGCGGGCGGAGCGGCTCTCGCTCGCGCATCTGCTCGATCGGCGGCCCGGCCAGCTCTCCGGTGGGCAGCAGCAGCGCGTCGCCCTGGCGCGTGCGATGGCCGCCCGTCCGCAGGTGCTGCTCCTGGATGAGCCGCTGTCCAACCTCGATGCGCGGCTCCGCCTGGAAGCGCGCACCTTCCTCAAGGAGCTGCAGAGCGAACTGGGGGTCACCACCGTCTTCGTCACCCACGACCAAGCTGAGGCCCTTGCTCTCGCTGACCGCATGGCGATCATGCAGGACGGCAGGATCCAGCAGGTCGGCACCCCGCGCGAGGTGTTCCACGATCCGCGCACCAGCTTCGTCGCGGGGTTCATCGGATCCCAGCCGATGACCCTGCTGGAGGGGACAGTCGGCGAGCAGGGTGTCGACATGCTCGGCACGACGATCCCCACCTCGCAGCTGCTGCTGCCGGACGGGACGGCGCTTGCCCCCGGGCACCCGGTGACCGTGGGGATCCGCCCGGAGTATGTCGGCTTCGAGCCTGCGCTAAGCGCTGCAGCCTCGTCCCCCGGGGTGTCGGTCGCGATCGAATCCGAGGTGGTGAGCATCGAGAACCTCGGGGCGAGCGCACTGGTATCCGCGCGGCAGGGTGAGGAACGGGTGCAGGCGGTGATCCCGGATGACCGGTTGCCGCAGCTGGGGCAGCGCGGTCGCTTCACCTTCCCCCTGCCACGCACGCTGTTCTTCGACCGCGAGTCGGGAGAACGAGCGCAGGAGAGCACGGCATGAGCGCATGTTCGCCAGGGCAAGAATCTGTGCACGAGGTCGAGGTGACCCTGGAGCAGCAGGCCCGTGATCGTTACGTCGCAGTCCCGTTCACCGTCGCTCCCGGGACGACGTCGTTCGAGGTTCAGGTGACCGTCGAGGACGGCCCCGGCCGCGACTGCGCCGTGATCGACCTAGGATGTGAGGGGCCTGACGGGTGGCGGGGCTGGTCCGGTGGGGCCCGAACCCACGTCATGATCGGTGAGCACACCGCCACACCGGGATATGTGCCGGGGCCGCTTAAGCCCGGGCAGTGGAGCGTCATCCTCGGGATTCATGCTCTGCCGGACGGGCCCGCGCGAGCGGTGGTCCGGGTGCGGACGCCGGCCGCTCATCGGCCGGATCACGGCTCAGTCATCGATCCTGCCCCGCGCACGGGCCGCGGGAGCGATCGGCAGCTGCCGGCTCCCGCTGGTCTGCGGTGGTACGCCGCGGACATGCACAGCCACAGCCTCCATTCCGATGGCCGCTGCAGTCTGCACGAACTGGCACGCGAAGGCGTCCTCGCCGGTCTTGACCTGCTGTTCGTCACCGACCACAACACCGTGAGCCACCACGCGCATCTCGACGCTGTCGCAAAGCGCCACGGCATCACGCTGCTGCCTGGACAAGAAGTGACCTCACATCGCGGGCATGCCAACGCTCTGGGTCCGATGCCCGCCGTGGACTTCCGCCGGGGCGTCGAAGATTGGGCCCGCGCGGTACGTGCCGCCGACGGGGTGTTGTCGGTGAACCATCCGGTCTCCGGGGATTGCTCCTGGCTGGAGTTGGTGCCCGATGCGGTGGACGGCGTGGAGATCCTCCACGCGGACTCTTACGCGCAGCCGATCTCCACGGCCGCATTCGCCTGGCTCGCCCAGGTGGACCAGTCGCGTCGGCACCGGGGGGTGCGCCCGCTGACCCTGCTGGGGGGCGGCGACTTCCACTCCCCCGAAGATCCGATCCGCCCCGGCACCCCCACGACGTGGATCTGCGCCGCCGACACCTCGTGGGCGAGCGTTCGCGAAGCGCTGCGGGCTGGACGCACCACCGTGACGAGCAGTGCCGCACTGGTCGATGGCGTGCTGCGACCCGAGCTTCTCACCTGCCCGATCCTGCTGCGGGCCGACCACAGGGAGGTGCTGCACGTCCTCGATGCCGCAGGAGCTGTGCTCGTGAACGGCAGCGGACAGCGTCGGCTGATCATCGACGACCGCCACACCGAAGAGGCGCCGCGTGAGCAGGGGCCCTACCGTTTGGAAACGGCGCAGCGCCAGACGATAGCGATCTGTCGCTGACGGCCCCCACCATCGGGCGCCCCGCCCCATTCTCACATCGGCTGATACCGCGGGCGGGTGATTGCGTAGATGCCGTACAGCATGAGGCCCGCGCCGATCTCAGCGAGCGCCACACCGCCGGCGGGCAGATCCGCCATCGTTTTCAGCGCACCGGACTGGTCCGGGTCGCCGTCTCCGCCGCCGCCCATTCGTGTTCACCTGCTCGCCACTACGCCTCAGTAGCGTGCCGCGCAGAATGCCGCTCGCACGCACGATCGGGAGGGGGCGAGCATGGACCTGGCCGCATGGGCGATCGCCGTCATGGAGTTCCTGGGCGGGCCCGGAACCATGCTGGTCATCGCTGCGGAAGCGCTGTTCCCGCCGATTCCCGGGGAGATCCTGCTGCCGTTCGCGGGGGTGACGGCGGCGGAGAACCACCAGCATGTGCTGGTGCCGATCGCGTGGACCACCGCCGGGTCGGTGCTCGGCGGGCTCGGGGTGTACAGCGTGGGGCGGGCCCTGGGGCTGCGGCGCACGCGGGCGCTCGTGCAGCGGCTGCCGCTGCTGGAGGAGAGCGACGTGGATGCGGCGATGCGCTTCTTCGACCGCTACGGCTTTCCCGCCGTGGCGATCGCGCGCTTCGTGCCGATGGTGCGCACGTTCATCTCCATCCCGGCGGGCATCGAGAAAATGCCGGTCTGGCTGTTCGCCCTGGCCACGGGCCTGGGGTCAGGGATCTGGAATGCCCTGTTCGTGGTGGCCGGTTACTTCTTCGGCATCGCCGGCGGGGAGGCACTCGAAGGATTCGTGCGCCTGTATTCGGGTGTGGTCGCGGCGATCGGGATCATCGGCGGGATCGGGTTCCTGGCCAAGCGACTGCGGGACCGGCGGCGCCAGCGCGAAGAGACGGCCGACGCCGGGTGAGGGCTGGGAACGGCGGCGCCGCACCCGGCACCACCGCCCCGCCTGACCTCACTCCTTCTCGTACGCCGCGGACTGCTCGAGCACCGCGCGCAGACGCGCCAGATCCAGCTTGCGAGAGCGGTCGAAGGCGACCACGCCGTTCTTCTCCTGGAACACGTCGGTGAGCTGCGTGTAGCACAGGCCGAACATGTCGGGGTCCTCCATGAGCACGGCGGTGAGCCCGGCGAAGCGCTCGTACAGCTCTTCGACGTCGAGCACTCGCTGGCCGTAGCCCCAGGACTCAGCCTGATCCACACCTTCGCCGCCGTTCGCATCGGCCCGGGCCGCGGCGCGCCTGGCCTCTTCCTCGTTCCACCAGATCCCGCCGTATTCGGAGACGAAGAACGGCTGGCCGGCGTAGGGAATGGAGAAGTTGCCGTCCATGTGCGGGCGGGTCAGCGCAGGCAGGTGCGCGCGGTTGAGGAACGGATCGCCCTCGGCGAGCCCGGACTGCTCGCGCCGGAAGGCCTGCGGATCCTGCTCATAGGAGTGCGAGTCGTACACGTCGGCCCCGCGCACCCGGTGGGAGTACCCGGAGGCATCCAGCACGGGCCGGGAGGGATCGGCGAGCTTGGTCGCGTTGTACATCGCGTGGGTGACGTCATCAAGCACGGTGATCTCATCGTGCAGCGCCTGGTGGGTCTCGTTCAGGGGGCACCAGCCGATGATCGCGGGATGGTTGATGTCCCGTTGCACTGCCTCCACCCACTGGGCGACAAAGGAGGCGGTGGGCTGCTGGTTGTGGCCGACGGGCCCCAGCCCGCTGACACCCCAGTCCCCGAACTCACCCCAGACGAGGTATCCGTGCAGGTCCGACCAGTAGAGCATCCGCTCTTCGAAGACCTTCTCGTGCAGGCGCGCCCCGTTGAACCCGGCCTCGAGCGCAATGGCGATGTCCTCACGGATCGCGGCGTCCGACGGGGCGGTCATCAGGGAGCTCGCCCAGTACCCCTGGTCCAGGACGAGGCGCTGGAACACCTTGCGGCCGTTGATGCGGAACTCGCGGCCATCGAGGCTGGTGGAGCGCAACCCCGCGTAGGAGTGCACCTCATCGAGCACCTGCCCGTCGGCGTCCACCAGACGCACTGTGAGGGCGTACAGCTCCGGCGCGCCGGGCGCCCAGACGCGCACATGCTCGGTAGGGATCACGAGCTGCAGGTGCGGCGCGAGGTCGAGGTCGGCGCGGATGCTGGCCTCAGCGACGACGTCCCCGCCGGGGACGGCGGCCTGCACCTCGAGGCGGCTGCCGGGCACCGCGCGCGTCAGCGGCACGTCGATCGCGAAGGCATCGGCCGCCAGCTGCGGGAGGATCCGCAGGGAACGGATCGCGGCCTGCGGCACGCCTTCGAGCCAGACGGTCTGCCAGATGCCGGTGGTGCGGGTGTACTGGCAGTGGGTGTTGCGAGTCCAGGTGGCCTGCTTGCCGCGGGCCTGCGCGGCGTCTCGCGGGTCGCGGGCGCGCACCACGATCTCCACCTCATCCCCGGCGGAGACGATGCCGGTGAGGTCGGCGCTAAAGGGGGTGAAGCCTCCGCGGTGCCGGGCGACCTCCTGGCCGTTCGCCCACACGGTCGCGTCATGATCCACGGCGCCAAAGTGGAGGATGGGCCGACGGCCCGCCCAGTCGGCCGGGATCGTGACGACGCGGCGGTACCAGACGGCCTCGAGGAAGTCGGTGTCGGCGATCCCGGAGTCCTCGGACTCGGGGGCGAACGGCACGGTGATGCTGCGGCTGTAGGGCTCGGTGAGCAGGCCGCGGTCGATCCCGGAGTCCCCGCGGTCGATCTCGAAGTCCCAGGTGCCGTTGAGGTTCAGCCAGGTGGGGCGCCACAGCTGGGGGCGCGGATGCTCGGGGCGCGGCACATCGGCGGCGGCGGAGAGCGGGGGGTCGAGGTGGGTGGCGAGCTCGGTGGCGCGATCCAGCAGGTCGGTGAGGCCGACGGGCCGCTGCGCGGCGGCAGTGCTGGCGTCGGCGGTCGGGGCGCTGGCGTCGGGAGTGCTGCCGACAGGGGCGGGGGCAGCGAAGTCGGGCTGGGCTCGATCAGGCACGGGGTCTCCTCGGTCGCGGGTCTGCGCGCGGTCCATTCCGCGGCGATGCATCCATCGAACCGCACTTTCCCCCTGCTTGCAACGTGGGAATCTCGGTCGCAACAAAGGGGGCCGTTACGGGTTTCTCAGCGGTGCCCGCTGGACTCGCGCACCACCAGCCGGTGCCCCACCACGACCTCCTGACCGCAGGAGGCGGGGTCGAGCGCCGCATCGAGTGTCGCGGCGACGAGGGCTTCGAGATCCGGCGCCACGGTGGTCAGCGCCGGGACGGCGTACGCGGATTCAGGCAGGTCATCCCAGCCGACGACGGCCACATCCGCTGGGACCGCACGCCCGGCCTCGCGCAGCGCGGCGAGGGCGCCGAGGGCCACGAGGTCGTTGGCCGCGATGATCCCGTCGGCCTCCGCCCCCTCGGCTAGAGCCCGACGGGTGGCCTCTTGTCCCCGCTCCCGCCCCCACTCCGGCAGCGGGATCTCCCCCACCAGGGATGCCGCGCCCCCGGCGGCGCGCAGGGCTGCGCGCACTCCGAGTAGGCGTTCGGCCCCGGTGGAGAGGTGGCGGGTTTCCACACCGAGGAACAGCAGGCGCGTGCAGCCACGCTCGAGCAGGTGGCGGGTGACGTCGACGGCGCTGGTGACATTGTCAATCGCGACGTGGGAGACGCCGTGGCCGGCCCTCACGCGCTCGCCCAGGAGGACGAGGGGGACGTCGGTGGTGCGGGCGTAGATGTCTCGGTCGGTGAGCTTCTGCGGGGACATGATGACGGCGTCAACGGGCCTGCCCGGAACGCCCGTGAGGTACTGCTGCTCCACCTCGGCACGACCCAGCGACACCTGAATCTGCACGTCATAGCCGCGTCGGGCGGCGGCCACCTGCAACTTCTCCGCGAGCAGGGCAAAGTACGGGTTGGACAGCTCGGGGATGACGAGCGCGATCCGCCGCGTGGGCCCGCCGCGCAGATCCCGCCCGAGGACGTTCGGGACGTAGCCGAGCTCCTCGATGGCCCGCTGCACCCGCTCGCGCGTGGCCGGGCTGACCACGGGCCGGTCGTTGACCACGTTGGAGACGGTCTTCCAGGACACCCCGGCGCGCGCGGCGACGTCTTTGATCGTCACGCGGCGCGGGCGCGCGCCTTCGGCTCGCGGCATGTCCCACCCGTCCTTCCTGCGGCTCCGCCGCCCCGTGGCCGGTTCCCGCTTGGCGCAGCACATGGTCCAGCGCCAGCGGACAACGCCACCAGTCTTGACCGGCACCCGCTCCCAGTGTTTCACTCTCACGTGAGAACCACGTGTGGCACACGCTACTGCACACGGTCATCGACGACCAGAAGGAAGCTCGCATGGCACCGCTGCATCCCCCGCGACGCCCCGCATCCGTCGGCGCTCCCCCATCGGCCCGCCCTGCCCTCGCCACCCCCGCATCACGCGCTGCCGCTTCGGCCGCAGCCCCGGGCGCCGAGCCGGGTGCAATGCCAGGCGCCGTGCGAGGCCATCCCGCCGCGAGCACCCACCCCGGTCTGTCCCGCCGCGCGCTGCTCAGCCTCGGAGCACTCGCCCCGCTCGCAGCCGCCAGCTGCTCTGGCCCGCTGGGCTCCGCAGCGAGCGAGGTCTCCGTGTGGGATCTGTTCAGCGGCGCCGATGGCGAGAACATGCGCGGCATGATCGCCGAGGTGCAGGAGAGCATCGACGGGCTGACGGTCCGCCCCACCACCCTGTCCTGGGGCAACCCGTACTACACGAAGCTCGCGATGGCCTCGAGCTCGCAGGCCCCGCCGGACACCGCGATCATGCACGTCTCACGCATGCCCGGGTACGCGCCCGGCGGTCTGCTCACCCCATATGACCCGGCGCTGCTGGCCGAGGTGGGGATCCGCCAGGAGGACTTCACCCCGGCGCTGTGGGAGAGCTGCACCTATGACGGTGAGCTGTTCGCGCTGCCGCTGGACACCCACCCGTTCATCGCGTTCTTCGATCAGGCGATCGCGGAGGAGGCCGGGGTGCTGGCCTCCGACGGGACCGTGGAGATCGGCTCCCCCGAGCAGATGCAGGAGGTGGGGGCGAAGCTCGCCGAGGTCACCGGCGCCCAGGGCATCGCCTTCGGATACCTGCTGGACACCGCGCAAGCGTGGCGCCTGTTCTGGGGGCTGTTCCATCAGACCGGCGGCGAGGCGCAGATCGAGGTGGGCAAGAAAGCCGCCCTGGACATCGACGCCGCCGCGAGCGTGATCAGCGCCGTGAACTCGTGGATGGACGGCACCGTGATGCCGGACAACCTGGATTACGGTGGGGCACTCGCCTCGTTCGGCAGCGGCCGCACCGGCATGATCCTCTCCGGCGAATGGGAGCTCGGCGGGTTCCGCGAGGCCGTCGAGAATCTGGATGCGATGCCGATGCCGACGATGTTCGGCACCCCCGCGAACTACGCCGACGCCCACACCTATGTGCTGCCCGCGCAGCGCGGGACCTCTCCTGAACACACGCGGTCCGTGTATGAATTCCTCGCCGCGATGCTGCAGCAGGGCGGTCAGTGGGGCACCGCGGGTCATATCCCTGCCTATCTGCCCGCGCAGGACACCGCGGAGTACCGCGATCTGCTGCCGCAGAACCATTACGCCGCCGCCGCGGAGACCGTGGTGTTCGATCCGCCGGTGTGGTTCACCGGCGCCGGCACGGACTTCCAGAACCGGATGAGCCAGCAGCTCATCGAGGGGTTCCGCGGCACCATCGAGCCTGCCCGCTGCGCCGAAGCGCTCGTGGATGTGCTCGATGGATTCCTGTCCAGCCCCGACCCGACGGCCTGAGGAGGCCCCCATGCGCAGACACACCCCCGCTGCCTCCCGCGGTGCCCTCTGGTTCGCGGTCCCCTATGCGATCTCCTTTGCAGTGTTCCTGCTGTGGCCCATCGTCTACGGGCTGTGGATGTCGATCACCGACCAGTCGCTCGCGACCACCCGGCTGAACATCATCGGCCTGGACAACTACATCGAGGCGCTCAGCGACCCGGAGCTGTGGCAGGCCCTGTGGACCACGATCGTGTTCACGGTGGTCTCCTCGGTCCCGCTGGTGGCGCTCGCGCTGCTGCTCGCCTACCTGGTGGCCACCGGGCTGCCGGGGCAGTGGCTGTGGCGCCTGTCGTTCTTCGCGCCGTACCTGCTGCCGGTCTCGGTGGTCACCGGGATCTGGGGGATGCTGTACGCCAATGATTTCGGGCTGATCAACGGGGTGCTGGCCCGCGTCGGCACCGAACAGATCCCGTGGCTGTCCGATAAGTCGATCGCGCTGTGGGCGATCGTGCTGGTGACGCTGTGGTGGACCATCGGCTTCAACTTCCTGCTGTACCTCACGGGCATCCAGGCGATCCCCGAGCACGTGTATGAGGCGGCGCAGATCGATGGCGCCGGACCGTTCCGCCGCCTGTGGTCGGTGACGCTGCCGATGCTGCGCCCCACCACCATCTTGATCATCCTGCTGCAGCTGCTGGCGTCCATGAAGGTGTTCGACCAGGTGTTCCTGCTGACTGCCGGCGGGCCGGAGGGCTCCACGCGCGTGGTGCTGCAGTACATCTACGACGTGGGCTTCAGCGGCTACCGCCTGGGGTACTCCGCGGCGGTGTCCTACCTGTTCTTCGCCCTGATCGTGCTGATCTCCCTGGTGCAGGTCGCGCTGATGCGCCGCACCTCGAAGGAGGCCTGAGATGTCCACTGCCACCCCCACGACGACCACCCCCGTCGCCGCCCCGGGCACCTCTACGATGCGGCCGACGCTTCGGCGCGCCACCCGGCATGCGGATCGGGCAGACCAGGCGCGGATGCGGGATCTGACCCTCGGCAAGGGTCCGGTGCTGCGCACGGTTGCGTTCATCGCTCTTGCCGTCGCGGCGCTGCTGTGGGTGACGCCGATTGTCTTCTCGGTGCTCACGTCGCTGAAGACGGAGGCCGATGCGACCGCGACGCCGCTCAGCCTGTGGCCGTCGGAGGGCTTCACCCTCGAGCATTACGTGAGCGTGTTGGCCGCCGGGGATATTCCCCGCTGGATCCTCAACTCGACGGTGGTGTCGGTGCTGGTGACGGTGCTGACGCTGGCGCTGTCCGCCCCGGCGGCGTACGTGTTCTCGCGGCATCGCTTCCCGGGCCGACGCCTGCTGTTCGCTCTCACGGTCGCGGCGATCATGGTGCCGCCGCAGATCCTCATCGTGCCGCTGTTCGAGCAGATGAAGCTGCTGCGGCTCTCGGACACCCTGCTGGGTGTGGCACTGCCGCAGGTGGTGGCGCCGCTGATGGTGATCGTGCTGAAGAACTTCTTCGACCAGGTCCCGGTGGAGCTGGAGGAGGCGGCCAGGATTGACGGCGCCTCGAACCTGCGGATCCTGTGGCAGATCGTGCTGCCGCTGTCCCGCTCGATCCTCGTGGCGGTGGCGATCTTCGTGTTCATCGGTTCGTGGAACAACTTCCTGTGGCCCTTCATCGTCACGAACTCCCCGGAGCTGATGACGATCCCGGTGGGGCTGGGCACGGTGAAGAACGCCTACGGCATCCAGTACGCGCAGGGGATGGCTAGCGCGATCATCGGCGCGCTGCCACTGCTGATCCTGTTCATCCTGTTCCAGCGGCACATCGTGAAGGGCTTCGCGACGACGGGGCTCGGCGGGCAGTGACGCAGCGCTGGTAAGCCGGGGCGCGGGCGGGGCTGCGTGGGTCCGTGTAGCCCTGCCCTAGTGGCCCCGCCCGATGTCGCAGGTGGGACGTATCCTGCTGATGCGTTCGGTGGCTGCGGCGTCGCAGCGGCCGCGCGTTCCCGCCTTGCCCCGAGGAAGCGAGCGTCATCCCGTGTCCTTCAATCACGCGCAGTTCATCTGGTCCGCGGCGGACATCCTCCGCGGCACGTACAAGCAGCATCAGTACGGAGATGTGATCCTGCCGTTCACGGTGCTCTCCAGGCTGGATGCGGTGCTGGCGCCCTCCAAGCAGCGGGTGCTGGAGGTGCTCGGGGATGCGCAGTGGGATCCGGAGCCGCCGGCGGCGATGCTCCGCAACCGGGCCGGGCACGAGTACACCTTCTTCAACACCTCCCGGCATGACCTGAAGTCTCTGCAGGGCGATCCGGACAATCTCGAGGAGAACCTGCGCGACTACGTCAGCGCGTTCAGCTCCAATGTGCGGGAGATCTTCGAGAAGTACGCCTTCGAGGATCGGATCATCGAGCTGGCGCAGAACGATCTGCTGCTGCAGGTGCTGCAGCATTTCGCGAAGGTGGATCTGCATCCGAACGCGGTCTCCAACGAGCAGATGGGCCACATCTTCGAGGAGCTGATCCGCAAGTTCGCGGAGGCCTCGAACGAGACGGCCGGTGAGCACTTCACGCCGCGGGATGTCATCGATCTGATGGTGACGCTGCTGCTGGCACACGCGGAGGATCTAGGCAAGGACCATGTGGCCCGGGAGATCTACGACCCCACCGCCGGCACCGGCGGGATGCTCACGATGGCCGATGAGAAGATCAAGGCGGAGAACCCCACGGCGGAGGTCTCGCTGTATGGGCAGGAGATCAACCCGGCGTCCTACGCGATCTGCAAGGCGGACATGGTGGTGAAGGGCCAGCCGATCGACAACATTGTGCTGGGCAATACGCTGACGAACCCGGCGTTCCGGGGCCGCACCTTCCATTTCGCGCTCTCGAACCCGCCGTTCGGGGTGGACTGGAAGCAGTCCCGCAAGATCGTGACCGAGGAGCATGAGGTGCGGGGCTTCGAGGGCCGCTTCGGGCCGGGCCTGCCGCGCGTGTCCGATGGCTCCACGCTGTTCCTCATGCACCTGATCTCGAAGCTGCGCGAGCCGCAGCCGGGTGATCCGAACGCCCAGGCGGGGCGGGGTGCGATCGTGCTGAACGGCTCACCGCTGTTCACGGGCGGGGCGGGCTCCGGGGAGTCGAACATCCGCAAGTGGGTGCTGGATCAGGACTACCTGGAGGCGATCATCGGCCTGCCCACGGACATGTTCTACAACACCGGGATCGCCACCTACGTCTGGCTGCTGAACAAGGACAAGCCGGCCGGGCGTCGCGGCAAGGTTCAGCTTATCGACGCGACCGGCATGTTCGAGAAGATGCGCAAGTCCGTGGGGTCCAAGCGCAAGCAGCTGAGCCGCGAGCACATCGCGGAGATCACCCGGCTGTTCGACGTGTTCGAGGAGTCCAAGCATTCGAAGATCTTCCGCACGGAGGATTTCTTCTACCGCACCATCACGGTGGAGCGCCCGCTGCGGGTGGACTACGCGTTCTTGCCGCCGCGTGTTGAGCGGGTGATGGCGCTCCGGCAGCTGAAGAAGGCCGACGAGGGTGCGCTCGCCGCGTTCCGGTCCGGGATGGAGAAGGCGGCCGATGCCGATGGCGGCGTCACCTCGACCTCGCGCAAGGAGTTCAGCGCCCGCGTGGGCGAGATCGCCGACGAGGCGCAGCTGAAGCTCACCGCTGCGCAGCTCAAGGCGGTGCTGGGCGAGCTCGCCGAGCATGACGACGAGGGCGAGCTCGTGATGCAGGCCGGCAAGCCCCTGCCCGATGTGGCGCTGCGGGACACCGAGAACGTGCCGTGGGATGAGGACGTGACCGAGTACCTCGAGCGCGAGGTGAAGCCCTGGGCGCCCGACGCCTGGATCGACCACTCCAAGACGAAGGAAGGCGCGGAGATCCCCTTCACCCGGCACTTCTACGAGTACGTGCCGCCCAGGCCGCTCGAGGAGATCGACCGGGATCTCGACGAGGTGCTGGGGCGGATCCGGGCGCGGCTCGAGGAGGTGAAGGGGTGAGCTTCAAATGGCCAATGACCCGACTGCGCTATCTCGCAGAGTTCAATCCGCCGGTCCCTTCCTCGATCCGGCGCTCATCAGACAGACTCCTTCCGCTGTTCTCGATGGAGACCATCTCTGACTTCGGCCTTCCCCTGGCCCCCGAACTCCGCGAGACCTCGTCGCTACTCACCGGATACGCTTTCATCACCCAAGACGATGTCGCCTACGCAAAGGTGACGCCCTGCTTTGAGAATGGAAAAGGCATAGTCGGCACCGAACTCGATGGTCCAGCTTTCGCAACAACTGAGTTGACGGTGCTGCGGCCCAAACCATTGATGAACCAACGGTTCCTGTCCTATATTCTGCGTTCGGACTTGTTCAGAGGACCGGCTATCGCTTCCATGACTGGCGCAGGAGGGCTACGCAGAGTCTCCGAAACCGATATGAAAGACCTTCCAATCCCAACCCCAGGTCTTGCACTCCAGAACCGCATCTCCGACTACCTCGACCACGAGACCGCCGAGATCGATGCGTTCATCCTGGATCAGAATCGGTTGCGTCTCCTCCTGGAGGAGAAAGCTGTCGCTACGATCCAACGTGGCGTTACAGGCAGCGCCCATAACGATGCCACCAATACCGTCCCATGGCTGCCCGGACTACCGACCCCCTACAAAGTAGTCAATATTCGGCGCGTCGCCGACATGCGCACTGGACACACCCCGAACCGTTCAACTCCCGATTACTGGTCCGGAGAGCGTGTAATTCCGTGGTTCACCCTTGCAGACGTCTGGCAGCTCCGCCAGAACCGCAAGTACATGAACGAGACCGAAGAGTGCATCACTATAGAGGGCCTCGCAAACTCCGCGGCTGAGCTTCTGCCGGCCGGCACCGTTGTACTGTCACGGACTGCATCAGTGGGCTTCACCGGCGTCATGCCCAGCCCTATGGCTACAAGCCAGGATTTCTGGAACTGGGTGCCACACAAAGAACTCATTCCGGAATATCTCTGGTATCAGTTCCGAGCCATGCGTCCAGAGTTCGATCGCCTGAAGAGCGGCTCGACCCACAAAACGATCTATCAGGCTGACGCCGCCGGTATGCGAATCCTGCTTCCTTCCCTCGAGGAACAGCAACGCATCGTAGAACATCTCGACCACGCGGACTCAGTTAGCCGCGATGCTTCAGCCGATATCACCCGCGCTATCAACCTCGCCAAAGAGCGCCGCGCCGCTCTCATCACCGCCGCGGTGACGGGTCAGATCGATGTGACGCACAAGCAGCGCCCCGCGGTGGAGCAGTTGCAGGATGACCTGGAGGAGCAGGCATGAGCGGATCGGACCTCGCCAAGGAAAAAGCGTTCCAGCAGGAGATCGCCGAGCATCTTGAAGCTCACGGCTGGCTGCACTCCCCCACCTCGGCCGGGTATGACAAGCAGCGCGCCCTGTTCCCCGAGGACGTGCTGGGCTGGCTCGCCACATCGGACCCCGAGAACTTCGAGCGCCTCGTCCCGCCGGACGCCTCCCCGGAGGTCCGCGCGAAGGGCGAGAAGCAGATCCTGGATCGGCTCGAGCGGGTGCTCGCCATGCCGGAGGCGCAAGGCGGCGGAACCCTGAATGTGCTGCGCAAAGGTTTCCAGGTGATCGGCGCCCGTCGTCCCTTCTCCATGATGCAGATGCCGCCCGCTGATGACCGCAACCCGCGGCTCATCGAGCGCTACCAGGACAACCGCCTGCGCGTCATGCAGGAGGTCGTCTACTCCCCGCACAAGGCGGACCGGATCGACCTGGTGCTGTTCACCAACGGCATCCCCGTCGCCACGATCGAGCTGAAGGTCGGATTCACCCAGAGCCTCGAGGCCGCGAAGAAACAGTATCGCGATGACCGTCAGCCCCACCAAGAACCGCTGCTCACCCCGCTGCGCGGCGCGCTCGTGCACTTTGCCGTCACCGACATCGCCGTCGCTATGACCACCGCGCTCGCAGGGCCCGCCACCTTCTTCCTCCCCTTCGACAAGGGCCACGGGAATGGGGCCGGCAACCCACCCAACCCCGTCGGCCACCGCACCGCGTACTTCTGGGAAGACGTCCTGGACCGCGACGCCTGGCTGACCGTGCTCGCGAAATTCATCTACGTCAACCACTCCGAACGCACCGATCCCGTTACCGGCGAGCGCACCACCCGCAGCCAGATCCGCTTCCCCCGCTTCCACCAGTGGCGAGCCGTCAACGCCCTCGTCGCCGCCGCGAGAGTGGAAGGCCCAGGACACAAGTACCTCATCCAGCATTCAGCAGGCTCCGGGAAGACCGACTCGATCGCCTGGACCGCCCACCGCCTGGCCTCCCTCCACACCCCAGGCGGCACCAAGGTGTTCGACTCCGTGATCGTCATCGCCGACAGGCAAGTGCTGGACCGGCAGCTGCAGGACGCCGTGGATCAGCTCGTCACCCGTACCGGCACGTTCGAGCCCATCACCCGCACCGAGGGCTCCAAGACCCAGCAGCTCACCGACGCGCTGATCCGCGGGGTCCCCATCATCGGCGTGACCCTGCAGACCTTCCCGTACGCGCTCGAGGCCATGAAGAAGAGCGACAAGCAGCTCGCCGGGAAGAGCTTCGCCGTGATCGCCGATGAAGCCCACTCCTCGCAGACCGGCAGCGCCTCCTCCGCCCTGAAACGACTGCTGTACTCCGCGGACGCTGAGGCGGAGGAAGAGATGGATGCGGATGCGGACCAGGAGGCATTGACCCGCATGGCCGCCAGCGCCGATGAATCCCGGCGCATCAGCTTCTTCGCCTTCACCGCCACCCCGAAGGTGGGGACGCTCGAGACGTTCGGCCGCAAACCCTCCCCCGACGAGTCCGCCGTGCCCTTCGACCTGTACTCCATGAAACAGGCCATCGAAGAGGGGTTCATCCTCGACGTGCTGCGCAACTACACCACCTACGAGATGGCCGCGCGGATCGCCCGCAACGGGCAGGCCGGCGGAACCGAAGACGAGATCGACATCCGCACCGGCACCCGCGCCTACATCCGGGCCGTCGAGCTGCACCCCACGAACATCGACTCCAAGGTCCGCGAGATCATCCGGCACTTTACGGGCGTGGTGCAGCACGAGCTGGGCGGGCGGGCCAAGGCCATGGTCGTCACCGCCTCCCGCGCCGCGGCCGTCGAGTACGCGCGGCGGTTCCGGGCCATCAGCGAGGCTGAAGGCCACGACCTGCAGGCCCTCGTCGCGTTCTCCGGGGAGGTGCCGGATCCGGAGGTGCCGGAGGTTCCCGGGAAGGAGCGGCGCACCGTCACCGAAGCGTCGATGAACGAGCAGCTGCGTGGGCGGGACCTCGCCAAGGTGTTCGAGGAGCCCGGGCAGCATGTGCTCATCGTCGCCAACAAGTACCAGACCGGGTTCGACCAGCCGCGGCTGGTGGCGATGTACATCGACAAGGAGCTGCGGGGCATCACCGCTGTGCAGACCCTCTCGCGGCTGAACCGCACCATGCCCGGCAAAAGCGCCACCTACGTGCTGGACTTCCAGGACCAGGCCGAACAGATCGAAGCCGCGTTCCAGGAGTACTACGAAGACGCGCAAATCCAGCAGAGCTCCGACCCTGAGCTCGTGGCGAACCTGCTCATGAAGCTCGACGCCACCGGCATCTACACCCAGGCCGAAGTGGACCAGGTGTGGGCGGCCTGGATCAAGAAAGGCGGGCGACCCTCCGGACTCGCGCCCGCCCTCGAGCAGGCCGTCGAACGCTTCGCCGTGCGCTGGCAGCGGGCGATCTATGACGGCGATGCCACAGCGCGAGAGGAGCTGCTGGACTTCCGCTCCACCCTGCGGCAGTACGTCACCAGCTACGCGTTCTTCTCCCAGATCCTCCACTTCGGCGACCCGCGGTTCGAGAAATTCTCCGTGTTCGCCGACCTGCTGTCCCGCAAGCTGCGCCTGTTCTCCGACCAGGACGTGGACCCCGGGGCCGTGGACGTCGATGACGTGCTGCTCACCCACTACAAACTCGAGAAGCTCCGCGAAGAGCAGCTGGAGCTCTCGCCCGGGAAGGCCGAGGGGCTGCGCGGCATGACCGAGGCCGGGATGGCGCAGTCCCGCGAGCGCGCACGCGCCAGCCGCGCCGCCGTGATCGAGAAGGTCAACAAGTACTTCGGCGACCTCGACGAGCGACCCGAGTACGTGGTGGGGATGCTCGAGAACCTCACCGGGGAGATGCTGGAGAACCCCACCGTGCGCGGCATCGCCAAAGCCAACACCGCCGCGGACTTCATGCGCTCCTCCGGCGCCGTGCGCGCCCTCGAGGACGCGCTGTGGAGCACCGAGCAGTCCCAGGAGGCTGTCATCAAGTTCAGCCGCAACAACGTCGGGTCGAAGCAGCTGCTCGAGCTGCTCGTGGAGGCGTTCGGGCTGTGGGAGAAGATTCAGGGGGATGAAGGGGAGGAGACAAAGGACTAGCGGTGGTGCACGCGGGGCCGTGCTCGCTGAGGGCACTTGAGCGCCCTTGCGCGGTGTCGCTGTGGACTCGGGTCATCCACCGCAAGGGCTACGGCGCGCCCCATCCCTTACGGGGGTCGGCGGCTGCTAGCTGGCGCAGGGCGTTCGGCCCCATGACGAGGTCCGGGAAGTCATCGTGGCTCGTAGAGCTCGGCGGCACGCCGCGCGTCGCCCCCAGCGACATCAAGGTATGCCTGATGGCGCGCTGTGCCCAGAAGCACGGGGAGAGCCTCTTCAGCGGACATGGCGGTCATGCTACGGTCGGACCATCGAGCGACGGGCTAGGACTGTCGCGAATACTCCGGCAACCCCACACCCGACGGTGTGGGGTTGCTTGTTTCTCAGGGCGCCTCAAGAAGGCCTGCCCGCACACATATTTTGTCTTATAGCCCACGAGCACCGGCGTGACCAGCTCACCTTCCGCTCCTCTGTCGGATGGCTGATCTATCGTTCTAGACTCAAAGCCCTGAGGAGGTGCCCGCGATGAGCATCAGCACAGTGACGTACATGTCTGAAGAGCAGGCTCAGCATCGCTACGAGGAGCTCGCTCGCCAGGTCTCCGATCTCGCCGGCTTCAAGGAGCGCGGGGCCAACTATGAGCTCGACGCCGACGATGCTGCGATCTACGACGAGCTGTTGAGCCTTGAGTTCCTCCTTGGACGGGAATGACCGCGGCGGCGAGCTCGAGCAGAAGGCACGGGAGCTCGCGGACGGTCTCACGGCGATCGCCCGAACGGTCGCGCCCTCGTGCGCCCCGTTCACTGCGCGATACGTGGACAATCGCGTTGCTATAACTCAGGGAGACCCCGACGGCATCACCCTTCACGCGAGCAATCAGCCTGTGCTCGCCTTGAAGGTCAGTATGTCCTGCGAATGGGACCTTGAGAGGAAGTTCCTGGCGGTCCACTCATCGAAGATCGAGGTGCTCGCGTCCGTGAGCCGCGAGCCTCTATTCCGCTTCGAGTACGTACGCGGCGCGAACAGTGTGCCTGCCGCGCACTTGCAGGTGCACGCACACAGAGATGCGATGACGTACGTCATGACTACCGTGGGTCGCACATCGAAACGACCAGGGCGCTCGGCCAAGACCGACGGACTTCCCAAGCTTCAGGATCTTCATTTCCCCCTCGGAGGGCACCGGTTCCGGCCCGCCTTGGAGGATGTCGTCGAGATGCTCATCGACGAGTTCAATCTTGATCATGAACTTGACGCGCGCGAGGTTCTCGCCGAGCATCGCGAAACCTGGCGGTTGACGCAGACCAAGGCCGCCGTACGCGATGCTCCCGAGGCGGCTATCGAGGCCCTGACCTCGATGGGCTACTCCATCTCACCTCCCGAGGACACTCCCCCTCCGCGCCATCATGGGCGACTCCGGGCTCTGTAACTGACTCCGCTGGCAAGACATGGCCAGCGTGCATCTACCCTCAAGGCGTGAGCACCTCCTCGACCTCCCCGGACCCGCGCAGCGCATCGTCGCGTGCTGGGCTCGCGGGTCCCGCGGCGGACGTCGGCCGCTGGTTCTCCACCGCCGCGCGCGCCGGTGCCCCGGCCGCCGCCACCCCGTCGGCCCGCAGCATCCTGCGCATGCCGGCCTGGGGGCCGGTGCCCGGCGCCGAGTACGGCCATCTGAGCAGCGAGGCGGAGTCCGCGGCGGCGCTCGAGCTGCTGCGCGGGCCGCCGGTAACGGTGCTGACCGGCGCGGGCATGTCCACCGATTCGGGGCTGCCGGATTATCGCGGCCGGGATGCGGTGCCCCGCGCACCGATGACGTACCAGGAGTTCATGGGCTCGGATCTGTCGCGGCGGCGGTACTGGGCGCGCTCCACCGTGGGGTGGGAGCAGTTCCGCACCGCCCGCCCGAACGCCGCGCATCACCTGCTCGCACAGCTCGCCCCGGAGCCGCTCGACGTCACCGCCGTGATCACGCAGAACGTCGATGGTCTGCATCAGGAGGCTGGCTCGGATCCGGTCATCGACCTGCATGGACGGCTGGATCGGGTGCGCTGCCAGAGCTGCGATGCGCTCTCCTCCCGCGCCGGCCTGCATGCTCGGCTGCTGCAGCTGAACCCCGAGCTCGCCGCGCGGCTGCCGGACCTCGCGCGCGATGCCGCGCGGGCCCCCGACGGGGATGCGGAAGTGGACCGCACCAGCACGTTCCGCTACCCGCCGTGCCCGCTGTGCGGCGGGATCCTCAAACCCGATGTGGTGTTCTTCGGGGAGTCGGCCCGGCGCGAGGTGGTGGCCGATGCTTTCGCCGCGCTCGAGGTCTCGCAGGCGCTGCTGGTGCTGGGGTCTTCGCTCACCGTGCAGTCCGGGCTGCGGTTCGTGCGCGCGGCGCGGAAGGCGGACAAGCCTGTGGTGATCCTCGGCGATGGCCCCACCCGCGGGGATGAGCACGCCACCGCCCGGCTGCACGGCCGGCTCGATGTGCTGCTAAGGCGGTGGGCTGGGGAGGCGTGAGAGCAGCGCGCGCCGCGTCCGGCGCTCAGCGCACCCCCGCCCCCTCACTCCTTCGGGAACGTCGGCAGCACCTCGCCGGCCATGCGCTCGAGCACGCGCACCACCTGGCAGGAGTAGCCGTACTCGTTGTCGTACCAGACGTAGACGATGGCGGTGCGGCCCTCGTCGGACACGATCGTGGCGAGCCCATCCACGATCCCGCCGCGCGAGGAGCCGACGAAGTCGGTGGAGACCACCTCGGGCGAGGCGATGTAGTCGATCTGGGTGCGCATCGGGCCGCGCAGGGACTCGCGGCGCAGCCGACGGTTCAGCTCCTCCACGCTCGTAGGCCGGGTGAGCCGCACATTCAGCACCGCCATCGACACATCCGGGGTGGGCACGCGGATCGCGTTACCGGTGAGCTTCCCCTCCAGCTCCGGCAGCGCCTTCGCGACCGCCTTCGCGGCGCCGGTGTCCGTGAGCAGCATGTTCAGTGTGGCGGCGCGGCCGCGACGCGGGCCCTTGTGGAAGTTGTCCGTGAGGTTCTGGTCGTTGGTGAAGGAATGCGCGGTCTCCACATGCCCGTGCTCGATCCCCCACTCGTCCTGCAGCACCTTCAGCACCGGGGTGATCGCGTTCGTGGTGCAGGACGCGGCCGTAAGGATCTGGTCCTCATCGGTGATGTCCTGCGTGTTCACGCCGTACACGATGTTCTTCAGCCCGCCCTTGCCCGGCGCGGTCAGCAGCACCTTCGCCACACCCCTGCCGCGCAGGTGCTGGCTGAGCCCCTCCTCGTCGCGCCACCGCCCGGTGTTGTCCACCACGATCGCGTCATGGATCCCGTACTGGGTGTAGTCCACGCTCGCGGGGTCGTTGGAGTAGATCACCTGGATGCGGGTGCCGTTGGCGGTGATCGTGTTCGCATCCTCATCCACGGTGATGGTGCCGGCGAAAGCGCCGTGGATCGAGTCGCGCCGCAGCAGGGAGGCGCGCTTGTGGATGTCATCCTCGGAGTTCTTACGCACCACGACGGCGCGCAGGCGCATGGTGGAGCCACCGCCGGCATGGCCGACGAGGATCCGCGCCAGCAGACGGCCGATGCGCCCGAAACCGTAGAGCACCACATCCGTGGGCTCCTTCACGCCCTGCCCGCCACCGCCGACGATGTCCGCGAGAGCCTGATCAAGGTAGGCGCGCACATCGGTGTGCTCACTGCGCGCGAAACCGTTGGCCAGCAGCGCGAGGTCCACGCTCGCGGCACCGAGGTCCATCTGGGCCATCTCCTGGACCAGCGGGAAGGTGCGGGCGATCGGCAGCTCCGCCTCATCGACCTGGCGGGCGAAGCGGTGTGCCTTGAGGATGTCGATCACGCCGCGGCGCACCAGCGGCCGCCCGTAGATCGACAGCACCACATTGTGGCGTCGGTGCAGGGTGCCGATCAGCGGCACCATCTGCTCGGCGAGAGTCTCGGCATCCTGCCAGGCCTCGAGCACGGCCTGGGTCATCTGGGCGGGGGTCTGATCGGAGGGCTGCTGAGCCACGGGGCGCTGTCCTTGCTGGCACCGGCGGCAACGCTGCCGCACCGCGGGCACCGGATGAGGGGCGTGCAGGAATCAGGGCCGACGGGGGCGTCCTCGACCCATCACCGCCATCGTAGGCGGCGCTGAGGTGCGGGAACCGCCGCCTACCCCCTCACGCGTCCGGTGTGCCGGACGCCGTGAGGACCGTGGTGAGGGCTCGCAGATCTGCCGGGGTCAGGGTGCGGATCTCGAGCATCGGATCCGCGGCCGCGGGGTCGATCGCCTCCACGCTCATGAGGCCCTCCGGGGTGGCGTACGTGCTCAGCTGCTGCACAGCCCCATCCGCCGTGGTCACCCGAGTCAGGACCGTGAGCGCCCGCGCGGAGGCGAGGCACTGGGCGAGCGGATGCGCCGCCAGCTGCGCGGCAGGGACCTGCGCGGACTGCGTCTGCGCGGCGGGGGCCTGCAGCGGATCGACGAAGGCGGCCAGGCGTTCGGCGGCGAGCTGCGGACCCAGCGCGGTGAAGCGGTGGATGCCGGAGGCGGTGACCTCCTCCTCGAGCACGCCCGAGGAGTGGGCGTAGATGTGCAGGCGGTGCACCTGCTGGCCGGAGTCGGTGGGGACGGTGCGCTCGGCGGTGGTGAACACCGCGGCGGTGCGGCGCAGCACCAGGCAGGCGGCGAGATCCGGGGCGGCCCGCCAGCTGCGCGCACCGGTTTCCGGGTCCACGGCCACGAGCACCTGCTCCGCAGCGATGAGAGTGCGCAGGGCGACACCAGCGGCGAAGGCCTGCTGCTCACGGTGCTCCTCAAGCCACGGCAACGCCACGAACTGCGGGCGGGCGTAACCGTCGAGACCGGCGAGCTGCTCATCGGTCAGCGCGGTGACCAGCTGCGGTTCGCTGTCATCGGCCCCGGTCAGCAGCTCCTTCGCGGCGGCGACATCCGCGGGGGTGTAAGCGGCGGGAGCCTGCGGGTCGGTGCCGCCGATGCCCGCGGGCAGGTCCGGCACCTCAGTGGGGTTCTCGGGCAGCGGCGCGGTGGGCATGCTTCGAGCGTACCGATGCGGGGTGGGGCGGCGCGGGGCCGGGGCCGGGCGAAAGAGCGCGGGGTAGTGCGAGGCCGGAGGTAGCGCCGGGCAACACGAGGCCGGGGGTAGCGCGGGGCAGCGCGAGGCCTTGCAGGACGGCACGGGTGGCAGGGGCGCCGGGGGAAGCGGAGGGAATCGACCTCTCAGCGGCACGGTGCGTGCAATACGCAGGGCTCGTGCCGCTAAGAGGTCATTTTCCTCCGCCCACACCCGGCACAGCCTGCCCCGGCACTCCCTTCCCCCGAACCCGCGCCCTCACTCCCGCTCACCCCAGATGACACGATGGGCCTATGCCTCGCCTGCTGCCTGCGCCCGCGTACTTTGCCTCCCTGCCCAAGGTCATCTCCTCCGCGGCGGTGATCCTGCGGGATGAGACCGGGCGGGTGCTCATCGAGGACCCGAACTACAAGCCGCACTGGCTGCTGCCGGGCGGAAGCGTGGATCCCGGGGAGGATCCGCGGCAGACCGCCGAGCGGGAGGTCCGCGAGGAGCTGGGCCTTGAGGTGCAGGTGGGGCGGCTGCTGACCGTGGACTGGAAGGGCTCCGACGCGATGCGCTCCTCCCCCATGGGCGTGCATTTCTTATTCGACGCCGGGGTGATCCCCGCGGCAGAGCTTGAGGCGAGCGTGGTGGTGCAGCAGGAGGAGCTCGACGGCTGGCGGCTCGTGCCCGAGGCGGAGCTGGGGATGCTGGGGCGGTGGAATGCGGCCCGGGCCCGCCGTGCCCTCGCCGTGCTGCACGGCACGGCGAGCGTGGATCTCGTGGCGGAGTGAGGCGCCGCGGGGCGCCGCCGAGACACACTTCCTGCCACAGTGACATCATGTGGGGGCATGCCTCTGCCCCCTCTGACCACTGCCCCGCGCTCCTCTCCCCGGAGGCCCCTGATGACCCGCACCCGTTCCGCGACCGTGCCCGACACCGACCCGTCGGCCCCTCACCTCACCCGTTCACAGCGACTGGACCGCCTGCCGTTCACCCGCCAGCACGGGAAGATGCTGGGGGCCTCCGGCATCGGCTGGGCGCTGGATGCGATGGATGTGGGGCTCGTGTCCTTCATCATCGCGGCACTCGGGATGCACTGGGGCATCGGCAAGGAGGAGGGGTCGCTGATCGCGTCTGCGGGATTTGCGGGCATGGCGATCGGGGCGAGCCTGGGTGGGTTGCTGGCGGACCGGATCGGACGGCGGTCGGTGTTCGCGCTGACGCTTCTGGTCTACGGCCTGGCCACGGGCGCGTCGGCCCTCGCGATGGGCGTGGGGGCCCTGATCGCGCTGCGCTTCGTGGTGGGGCTGGGGCTCGGGGCGGAGCTGCCGGTGGCCTCGACGCTCATGAGCGAGTTCGCGCCGGCCCGGATCCGCGGCCGGGTGATCGTGTGGCTCGAGGCGTTCTGGGCGCTGGGCTGGATCCTCGCCGCGGTGATCGGCACGTTCGTGGCGGCATCGGGGCCGACGGGCTGGCGGTGGGCGCTCGCCCTGGGGATGGTGCCAGCGCTGTGGTCGCTCGTGATCCGGCTGGGAATGCCGGAGTCGGTGCGGTTCTTGGAGCAGAAGGGCCGGTATGAGGAGGCGGAACAGATCGTCCGCCAGTTGGAGGACTCCGCCGGGATGGGGGCCGACGGGGATGCGCCGGGCTCGGGGCATGTCCCGGGTGATCCGGTGGCGGCCGATGCGGCGGCGTCTGGGCAGGGGTCGTCGGGCCAGGGGCGTGCCTCGGGCGGCCGGGTGGCGGCCGATGCGGTGGGCGCCGTGCCGGAGGCCGACCAGGTGGGCGAGGGCGGGATCTGGTCGCGGGGGCTGCGCGGCCGCACCGCAGGCCTGTGGACGGTCTGGTTCTGCATCAACCTGGCCTATTACGGGGCGTTCATCTGGATCCCGACGCTGCTGGTGGATCGCGGTTTCGACCTCACGACCTCCTTCACGTTCACGCTGATCATCACCCTGGCGCAGATCCCGGGGTATGCGGCGGCGGCGTGGCTGATCGAGGTAATCGGGCGGCGCTGGACGCTCACGGCGTTCCTGGCCGGCTCGGCGCTGTCCGCGGTGGGCTACGGCCTGGCCGATACGGAGGCGATGATCATCCTGGCCGGCTGCCTGCTGAGCTTCTTCAACCTGGGGGCGTGGGGCGCGCTGTATGCGATCGGCCCGGAGCTGTATCCCACCGCGGTGCGCGGAACCGGCACGGGTGCTGCGGCGGCATTCGGGCGGGTGGCGTCGATCCTCGCGCCGTTCATGGTGCCGGTGCTGGTGGGAACAGGCGGGCAGGTGCTCGCCTTCGTGGCCTTCGCCCTGGCCTTCGCCGTGGCCTCCGCGGCAGCGTTCACCCTGCCCGAGCAGCGGGGCAAGGCACTCGCGGACTGAACTAGCGCGGCCAATGCCGGAGCCACCCCATACCTCTGCGGCGCGACGCCCCCACCATGCTTTGCACATTTCCGGGCATACGCCGCCGAACATGCCAGGAAAAGTGCGAAGCGCGGGGTGCGGGGAGGGAAGAGCGCGGGGTGCGGGCACCGGGCCGACGGGTCAGCAGCGGGCTCGCGTGGCGCCCGACGCCCCGGTCCCGTAGAACATGCGGGCAGTCTGCGCGTCCGGGCCGTCGAAGATTTCCGTCGCGCACTGGAAATCCCCGCGGGCAAGCCAGAAGCGGAGCCGACGCGCCCGATGCTGCACGAGGTCTACCAGCGGCTGACCACCACGCGTGATGGTGATTGTCTCGCCGTCGTGCGCGCGGTTGATCAGTGCAGGGAGATCCGACTCTGCCTGATGCACAGTGACGTGGGTGCCCATGGCCTGACACTACGGGGAACAGTCCGTGTCATGGCCAGTCCGCCGTGGCTCATCAGATCTCCCGATGCCGCGCTTCGGGGTCCAGGGGGCCTTCCGTAGCCGGCGTGCGCTCGGGGATCCACGGCTCCTCATCCTCGTCGTCCCCATACTCGTCCTCGTCGTCCCTGTACCCGTCGCCTTCATCCTCGTCTTCTTCGCCGTTCACGAGCCGGGACTCGAGGGACTTCGCGAACAGTTCCACGGGGTCGGACTCGACCTCGATGCTGCCGTCGATGTCCTGCCACGGCCCTCCGTCCACGGAGAGCTGCCCGGTGAAGGTCGTGGTCAGGGTGATGTCATACCAGCCCTCGAAGCGGTACTCGGAGGAGATACGTTCCGAGGGGAAGGGCTTACCCGGATCCGACGTCGTGATCGTGTTGCCGTCTCCGAGGTCCCAGTGGAACTGCACCGGCGTGGCCCGGATCCGCACCGGCGTGTCCAGCAGCTCCGTCTCCAGCAGCTGCGGCTCCGCCTCTGTGTACAAGACGTTCACCATGTTGACGGGGAGCCACCCCCGCTCCGGGCCCGCGTGCGCGACGGGCGCCTTGACAGGCAGCTTCGCAAAGTCTTCCGCCGTCACCGTGATCACCACGGGATCGGCCCCGCCGCTCTCGGGCTGACCAGGACGGACGCAGTCCCAGCCAAGATCCGTCACGGTTCCCTTTCTCGAGTTCGTCTGCGTGCCATGGACCGTGCTGCCGTCCCTCGCAGAGTCACCGGTTGCACTTTCGACACCGGTGATCGTGAGGACGTCGTCCCCGCTGACCTGGTAGTTGGTTGATGCTCCGTTGCCCTCCTGGCAGCTGCCGGTCGGGGGCACGCACGAGATGGAGCTGCCGTCCCCCGAGGCGCACTCCAGGTTCCCTGGGTTCTCGATCGTTTCCCAGGTGGTGATGATGTGGGGGAGCTTCCGACCCACCGCCCACGCACCACGACCAGGTGAGCCCGACCCCTGCCGGGCGTCTGACTGCTTCCATGATTTCCATGAATCTACACTTACTTCATTGCCACTTGTTTCACCGCCGAAATCAACCTGGGGCTCCGCCTTGGCTACAGTTGCTCCCGCCCAAACAATGAGAGCTAATATTAGCAGCCAGGCCTTCACCAGTCCACGCCGAACGAAACCATCATTACTTGTGGACATCTTCTCCCCATTCAGCATCCAGCCCGGAAACCACCCATCTTCCAGACTCCCAGTTCATCCCTCCAACTGATATGTACTGAATCTCAGGCACATCGATCTGGTCATCGAAGCTCTCATTCGGGCGCATGTGTGGGGATATCGTGAAGAAGTATCCGATCTCCACTTCATGCATATCTGACTCATGAATGCGGTGCCCCACATCCGTCACCGTGAACTCCGACCAGTACTCGCCGTGCTCCTTGAGCGGCCCGATGGCGGCGTTGAGCTCTGCGCACCCGGTGCAGTTCGGCCCTTCAAGCTCGGGCAGCGCGGAGTCATCGCCGGTCTGGTGCGCCCACATCGACATCGCGATGTAGTACCGGAACGCCTGTACCGCCCCCTCGTCGGTGTGCTCATCCATCCCGGGGTAGTCCGCGGGATCGAGCGGCGGGATATCCGGAGCAGCCTGCGCATCCCCTCCCCCATCGCTCGCGCCGTCGCCGCCGCTCTCGGCGCCGCCGTCGTCGCTCACACCTCCGCCGTCACTGGTCTGAGGCTCGAAGCCGAGGTCCGGCGGCGGTGTGGTGACCGGCCCCTTGCTGCCGTCTCCGCATGCGGCGAGACCAAGGATGAGCATGGCCGATGCTGTGGCGGCGATGAGTCGTCGAGTCATGACTGAAGCTCCCTGAACGTGGCCTGGAACACGGCCACGGTACTCAGGGAGCTCCCGTGCGTCAGCCGATCACTCGAGATTGTGGATAACTTCGGCGCCCCCGGCTCCACCCGGCGGGCTGAGGTCTGTCTCGCCCTGGACGCGGGCGGCGTACTCACCGGAGCCACCGCGACGCCCCAGCGCAGCGGCCCTCACACAGCGCAGATCCGTCGTTTTGTACCAGGTTCTGGAACAGAATGACGGAACGGGTGGTACAGATCGACGGACCGCCGCGGGGTGTGCCCCGGCGCATGCCGCTGGGCGTGCCGAGCCACCTCACCTTGGCGCGCTTTGCACCATTCCTGGCATGCGCGGCCGATCTTGCCTGCAAAAGTGCAAAACGCGTGGGGATGCAGACGGCAGTTCATCCCGGGGCCCCTGACGCCGCCTCAGCCCCGCGCCTCAGCCCAGCGCCCCGCCGCCCGAGCCCCGCGGCTCGCACCCCTCACCCGCGCCGCGCGCCGCCCCATCACGGTCAGCACACCCATCGCCCCGAGCGTCATCAGGGCGAACAGCAGGGACGGGATCGCCGCGAGCAGCACCCCGCCCAGGCCATATCCGCCCATCGGCGCCATCGTGTAGCCCATGAGCAGCTGCACCGCGCTGACCACGGCGACCACCAGCGCGAGCCCCGCCGCGGCGAGGAACACCGGCAGTCCGCGCCGTCCGCGCACGAGCACCCAGGCCACGAGCGTCAACACTGTGACCAGGAAGTTGGTCAGCAGGCTCTGCAGCACGCTGAACACCATCCACGATGTGAAGCCGCTCAGTTGCGAGGCGATCATCCCGATCACGATGTTGCTGCCGAACCCGACGACCACCCGCACGAGCAGCACACCCACCACGGCGGCGCTCGCCCAGCCGCGGTCCGCGACCGGGCGGGCCATCAACCAAACCCCCGCGAGCATCAGCACGGCGCTGATCAGGTGCACGAGCATGCGCAGCCCGGAGCTCATGAACCCGATCTGCGTCACGGTCGCATCCATGGCTCCGTAGTTGAGGAACGTCACCACCGGATACAGCACCACCGCCGCGACACCCAGGCAGAACACGATGATCCCGGCCAGGTCCCGGCTCGAGCTGCCCGCGGGACCACCAGCGCCCGCCCCCGTCGGCCCCCGCCCAGCAGGGGCCGACGGATCCCGATCCGCGACGCGCCACTGCGGTGCAGACGGCCCCGCAGACATCGGTGCGGGCGAGGCCGCGGGATCGGGACCAAGGGGCGGGGTGTTCGTCACCGGAACAGCTCCTCGACGTCGTCATCCATCCAGTCCAGGGTGCGCTCCACGGCCTTCTTCCACAGACGCAGGTACCGCTCACGGGTCTCCTCGTCCATCTGCGGCTCCCAGCGCTTGTCCTCGGACCAGTTGCGGCCGATGTCCTCGATGCCGTCCCAGAAGCCGACCGCCAGGCCCGCCGCATAGGCGGCACCCAGGGCCGTGGTCTCGATGACCTCCGGACGCACCACAGGCACGCCCAGAATATCGGCCTGGAACTGCATGAGCGTCTCGTTCATGACCATGCCGCCATCGACCTTGAGCTCGGTCAACTCCACGCCCACCGACTCGGCGTCCGCCTCGATCGCCTCGACGACCTCCTGCGACTGGAAGGCCGTAGCCTCCAGCACCGCCCGGGCGATGTGGGACTTGTTGTGGAAGCGGGTCATGCCCACCATCGCGCCGCGCGCATCGGACCGCCAGTGCGGGGCGAACAGCCCGGAGAAGGCCGGGACGATGAACAGTCCCCCGCTGTTGTCCACCTGCGTGGCGAGGTCCTCGATCTGCGGGGCATCGGTGATCAGACCCAGGTTGTCCCGCACCCACTGCACGAGCGAACCGGTGACCGCCACGGAGCCCTCGAGGGCGTACGCCGGAGCGGCGTCCCCGAGCTTGTAGGCCACGGTGGTCAGCAGCCCGTTGTCGCTGTGCACAGGCTTGTCACCGGTGTTGACCAGCAGGAAGTTGCCGGTGCCGTACGTATTCTTGCCCATCCCCACCTCGAAGCAGGCCTGCCCCAGCATCGCCGCGTGCTGATCACCCAGGGCCCCTGCGATCGGGGTGTCGATGAGCAGGCCACGCTTGCGACCCTTGCCGTACACCTCGGAGGAGGAACGGATCTCCGGCAGCATCGACATCGGGATCCCCATGTCGGAGGCGATGTCCTCGTTCCAGTCCAGGGTGTCGATGTTCATCAGCAGGGTGCGCGAGGCGTTGGTGACGTCGGTGATGTGCACGCCGCCGTCGGTGCCGCCGGTGAGGTTCCACAGCAGCCACGTGTCGATCGTGCCCATCAGCAGTTCGCCGGCCTCGGCCTTCTCCCGCGCCCCGTCGACGTTGTCGAGGATCCACTTCACCTTGGGGCCGGCGAAGTAGGTGGCCAGCGGCAGGCCCGCGCGGTCCTTGTACTTGTCGGGCCCGTCCTCGCCGGCGAGTTCGTCGCAGATCTTCTGCGTGCGCGTGTCCTGCCAGACGATCGCGTTGTACACCGGCTCGCCGGTGGACTTGTCCCACACCACCGCGGTCTCGCGCTGGTTGGTGATGCCGACGGCGGCCAGCTGGTGGCGGTTGATCTCCGCATCCACCAGCGCCTTACCGACGACAGTTCGGGTGTTCTTCCAGATCTCCTTCGCGTCATGCTCCACCCAGCCGGATCGAGGAAAGATCTGCTCATGCTCTTTCTGGCCGGTGGCGATGATGCGACCGTCATGGTCCACCACGACGGCGCGGGTGGAGGTGGTGCCCTGGTCGATCGCCAGGACGTACATCTCGGACTGCTCGGTCATCGGGACTCCTTCGTCGCATCAGCATCCGTGGTCGTCGCGCCAGCATTCTGCGTCTCCGCACCAGTATCCAGGGCGGCACCCAGCAACTGGGCGGCCTGCTCATCGGTCTGCACAGTTTCCGCCTCGAGACGCGCAGCGACCTTGGCGCGGTAAGCCTCGATCTCGGCGCGCGTGGTCTGCTCATCCCAGCCCAGCTCGGGGCCGATCAGCGCCGCGATCTCCTCGGCCGCGTCCACGCCGCGGTGGCGGGTCTCGTAGTCCAGGCGGGTGCGGCGCTCGAGCACGTCGGCCAGGTGCAGGGCACCCTCGGCGCGCACCGCATACAGCACCTCGGCCCGCAGGTAGCGGGGGGCGTGCTCGAGCGGGAGACCCAGGTTAGGGTCCTCCGCGACCAGGGCCAGGACGTCGGTGAGCAGGTCGCCGTAGCGGAACAGCAGGCGGTCCACGCGGACCTCGTCGAAGCCGTACTCGCGCATCAGGCGCTGCTTGTCCTTCACCAGCGCCGGGTAGCCCTGGGCGCCGATCACGGGGATCGCCCGGGTGAGGCTACGGCGGGCGGGGTCGATGTCCTTGAGCGCGAAGTCCACGACGTCCTCGGCCATCACCCGGTAGGTGGTGTACTTTCCGCCGGCGATCGCGGACAGGCCCGGCTCGACCTCCATCACGGTGTGCTCGCGGGACACCTTCGCGCTGCCGGAGTCGGAGCCCTTGCGGACGGGCTGCAGCAGGGGCCGCAGCCCCGCGTACACGCCGATGACGTCCTCGCGGGTCAGCGGCTCATGGAGCACGGCGTTGGCGTGGTCGAGCACGTAGTCGATATCCGCGCCGGTCGCGGCGACGTCGCGGGGGTCCTGCTCCCACGGGGTGTCGGTGGTGCCGATCACCCAGTACTCGTCCCACGGGATCAGGAACAGCACGGACTTCTCGGTCTGGGTGATGATGCCGGTGTCGGGTGCGGCAGCGATCTTCTCGCGCGGCACCACGATGTGGATGCCCTTGGAAGCCAGGACCTCAAGGCCCATCTCGGCGCCGGCCAGGTCCTGCTGGTCCTGAGTCCACACACCACCGGCGAGGATCGTGGCGCGGGCGTGGATGTCGAACTGATCGCCGCTTTCCTCATCGCGCACGCGAGCGCCCACCACCCGCTCGCCTTCATGCAGGTAGTCGATGACCCGGGTGCGGGAGGCGACGGCCGCGTCGTGCTGCGCGGCGGAGCGCACCAGCATCATCACGAAGCGGGCGTCATCCATCTGCGCGTCGTAGTACTCGAGAGCGCCGACGGCCTTGTCCCCATCCAGGCCGGGGAACACCTCGAGCATCTTGCGGTGCAGCAGGTGGCGGTGGAACGGCACGGCCCGCTTGCGGCCGAGCGACTGCATCGCGTCATACAGCGCCACCCCGGAGCCGATGAAACCGCGGTCGATCACCTTGCGGAAGAAGGGGAAGACGAACTTGACGGGCTTCACCAGATGCGGGGCGGTGCGGGTGAGCAGCAGATCGCGCTCGCGCAGTGCCTCGGCCACCAGGGTGAAGTCCAGCATCTGCAGGTAGCGCAGGCCGCCGTGCATGAGTTTCGAGGAGCGCGAGGAGGTGCCGCTGGCCCAGTCCTCGCTCTCCACGAGGCCGACGTTCAGTCCGCGGGTCGCGGCGTCGAAGGCGGCGCCGGCGCCGTTGACCCCGCCGCCGACCACGAGGACGTCCAGTGGCGCCTCGGCGGTGGCTGCGCGCAGTCGGCCCAGATGCTCAGTGCGGGCGGCGGGGCTGAGGACGGATCGCTGCTGCGTGGACACGGACGCTCCTTCGCTCGACGAGGCGGGATGGCCGTTCGGGGCCGGCACCGCTGAGGACTGGGGCACATGCTGAAGGGATGGTGCATCTGAGCGCAAGCTGCTTGCACGAACGTGCAACACTGGCCGGATGATGCGCCCCTCCCGCTCCGATCAGCTCTACGAGGCTGCACGGATGTACTACGAGGACGATCAGACGATGGAGGCGATCGCCGGGGCGCAGGGCGTCTCCCGCTCCACCGTTTCGCGGATGCTGCGCGATGCGCGCCGCTGCGGAATCGTGCGGATCACCCTGCAGCCCCCGGAGAGCTCCCGACTCGAGGAGCTGGCCGAGCGGATCCGTCGGCGCCATCACGTGGAGGTACGTGTGATCCCCACTGCACCAGGGCAGACCGAGGGGGAACGCCTACGGACCGTGGCGAGCGCCGGCGCCAGGCTGCTGGAGCAGATGCTGCAGCCGGGCATGACCGTCGGCATGGCCTGGGGTACGACAGTGGGCACCCTCGTGGAGCAGCTGAGGCCCCGGCCGTCCTCAGACCTGCGAGTGGTGCAGCTGAACGGGGTGATCAACACGCAGGGCTCGGGCCTGGAATACGTGGGGACCATGTTGGATCGGGTGGGGTCGCTGTGGGAGGCGTCGGTCCACCACTTCCCGGTGCCCACCTTTTTCGAGCAGCCCGAGGCCCGGGAAGCGCTGTGGCGCGAGCGTTCGATCCGTCGGATCCGGGAGCTGCAGAATCAGGTGCAGCTGGCCGTGTTCGGGGTCGGGGCCTTCGAAGCGGACGTCCCCAGCCACGTGTACACCACCGACTATCTCGACGAGGCGGACTGGGCGCAGCTGCGAGAGGACGGCGCCGTGGGTGATGTGTGCACGGTGATGCTGCGGGCCGATGGCAGCTGGCGGGACATCCGGATCAACGAACGCTCCACCGGCCCCACCCCGGAGGCGCTGGCCCGGATCCCGCGGCGACTGCTGGTCGCGGCTGGGCCACGCAAGGCCCGGGCGCTGGGGGCCGCCCTGCGCGCCCGGGTTGCCACGCACCTGGTGGTCGATGAGAGCACCGCGCTGCGGATGCTGGCGCTGCATGAGGACAGGGCCTGATCCTTCGCCCACGCCTCCCTCTCTGCCGCGATCATCATCTCATCACGACGCTTCTGCGTCGCCGAACGGGCTCGCCGCTTGAGAGCACCGCCCCTTGCGCTCAGAGAGCGATTTTCCACGAAATTCATAGAGATCGGAACTCTGAGACGCTACGCTCATGCACATGATCCTGCTGCGCTTCACCGTGCGTAACCACAAGAGCCTCCGCGATGAGGTCACGGTGGACCTCACGCGGACCTCGCTGCGCACCTTGCAGCCGCGCGACGGCAATTGGACGGCGGCCACATACCGCACCTGCGGCATCTTCGGCGGCAACGCCACGGGCAAGTCAGCGCTGCTGGACGCGATGGTCTACGCCTTCTCGGCCATCCGCGACTCCTCGACCTCCTGGCAGGCATCCCGGACCATGCAGAGGGCGCCCTTCCGGCTGGACCCGGCGTCCCGCGAGAAGGCGAGCACCTACGTGCTGGAGTTCGTGCTCGACGGACGTCGGCACGAGTATGGGTTCGAGGTCGATGCTCGCGGGGTAGCCAGGGAGTGGCTGCGGGATGTCCCGTCGTCCCGCTGGAGGATGCGGTTGGAGCGGGACCGTGACGATCGGGTCCTGCGACCGTCGACGCAGGTCACGGACCGGGAGCTGGTGCTGAGTCGCGCCCTGCACTTCCCGCAGTCCCCGCTGCACGATGTGGCACGGCGGCTCGTGGATGAGTTCGACGTGGTGCTCGTCAAGGACTCCTACCGCGAGGCACGCCTGAGCATGATCGCGGACATGCTGGCCAGCGGCGCGATCGACGTCGATGACCTGCAGGCACTCCTGCGCATCGCAGATATCGGGGTCACCGCTGTGCGGATCGAGGAGCAGGATCTGCCGCAGGCCTTCCGGGCTGCTCTCGCACAGTTCCATAGGAGTCTCCGGGCGGCCGATTCCCCCGCCGATGCCGTTGAGGTCGAGCCTGACGCTGAAGACGAGCTGGACTCAGATGATCAGCTCGATGATCCGGTTCTGGAACAGGTGGTCCGCCGGCTGCTGTTCACGCACGCGGGCGCCGACGAGGACTGCCCCCCGTTCTCCATCCAGGATGAGAGCGATGGCACGGTGGCCTGGCTCGCCATCGCCGTTCCGGCGCTGGAGACGCTGCGTCGCGGCGGGTTGCTGGTGGTCGATGAGCTCGACGCGAGCTTGCACCCCCACCTGATGGACCTGCTGCTGGGAGCTTTCGAGGATCAGACGATCAACGAGCACGGCGCCCAGATCATCTTCAGCAGCCACGAGTCCTACGTGCTGTCACCGCTGAGCACCACCGCTCTCGACCCCGAGCAGGTCTGGTTCACCGACAAGAACGCCGACGGTGTCACGGAGCTGACGAGTCTGGCCGAGTTCCATCGCCACCGGGATGCGAACGTCGCCAAGCGCTACCTCACCGGTCGCTACGGCGGAACTCCGCGCCTCGCCCCCAGCCTGCTCTCGGCATTGGTCACCTCGGAGACCTGACCGTGGCTTCGCGACATTCACGACGCACCGCACGCAGGGGCAGGGCACCTCGACGTCCGATGCGCACTCGTATTCTCGTGATGACCGAAGGCACCGTCACGGAACCGGCCTATGTCGAAGGGCTGCAGCAGCATCTGCGCAGCCGCGCGACCACGGCAGACGTACGAGCGGTGAAGGTGGGCAAGGACCCCTTACGCGTGGTCGAGCGCTGCATCGAACACCGTGGTGCGGATCGCCGCAAGGGCACCCCGTATGACCACTACGTATGCCTGGTGGATGTCGATCGTCACGGGACTCTCGAGCGCGCGATCGCTCGCGCTGAGCAGGAGGGAATCCTGCTTCTCATCAGCAATCTGAAGTTCGAGGTCTGGCTGCGCTGGCATGCGTCATCACGCCGTTCCGTGCTGACCTCGCGGCAGCTCGACGCTGAGCTGCAGGCGCTCGGGTTGCTCGCCGGAAAACGGCTCTCCCCACGATTTCCCTTCCCGTCGTGGGAGCAGGCTCATCGCATCGCCCACCAGGCAGATCCTGCACTGACCGCAGGGCGCATGGGGCCGGATCCGTCGACGGCGATGCCTGTCCTCGTAGATCTCATGCGCGGCGAACACCCCGACGCGTAGCTCGTCGATGCGTTCGCTCACCCCTCCGCCGCGGCCAGGTCCAGGCGCTCGGGGTGGGTGTAGACATTCATGCGCCCGTCACCGTCATCGAACGCCCGGGTGAAGCCGACGAGGGTCTGCCCCACCGCCTGGGCGGTGTCCACGGCGAGGGAGCTTGCGGCGGAGACGCAGGCCAGCAGCGGGATCCCCGCCATGTAGGCCTTCTGGGCGATCTCGAAGCTGGCGCGGGAGGAGACCAGCAGGATGTGCTCGCGCAGCGGCAGCATGTCCTTCATGAGCGCCCAGCCGATCACCTTGTCCACGGCGTTGTGTCGGCCCACGTCCTCGCGCACGGCGAGGATCTCACCATCGCGGCTGAGCAGGGCGGCCGCATGCACCCCGCCGGTGCGGGCGAACACGGTCTGCTGCGCGGTGAGATCGGCGGCGGCCTGCAGCAGCGCCCGCGGGTCCACCGCCCAGTCCTGCACGAGCGTGTAGCGGCTCTTGCTCCGCACTGCGTCGATGGACTCCGAGCCGCACACCCCGCAGGCGGAGGTTGTGGTGAAGGCCTTGGTGTGCAGGGGCATCAGCTGCGGCCGGGCGGTGGTGAAGTCCATGACGTTGTACGTGTTGCGGGCGAAGCCGGAGCCGTCCTCCACCACGGCACCGTCGCAGTAGCGGGCCTCGCTGATGTCCTCACGGGAGGCGATGATGCCCTCGCCGTGCAGGAAGCCGTGGATCAGCTCCACGTCGTGCCCGGGGGTGCGCATGGTCAGCGAGAGCTTCTGTCCGTTCAGCCGGATATCCAGCGGCTCTTCGACCGCAACGTGATCACCCTTGCGACCTGCATAGAGCTTCCCGTCCCGCACCCGGATGGTGCGGATGCGCGCCTGCTCGGTGACCCTGCCCATCGTCCCAGGATAGTCGGCGGCCCATCCGCGCAACCGAAGCTGTACACTCACCTATTATGTGAGAAGGCGGCATCTTAACGAGTGAGATCCGCGCCGTCGAACTTGTCCATCGGTCTGTCAACACCCCGGAGCCCGTGATGCCAACTGCCGTAACCGATTCGCCTCGTCGCCGCGCCGTCCTCAAGGGCACCGCCTGGGCCGCCCCCAGCCTCATCATCGCGACCGCCGCGCCCGCCATCGCGGCCTCCCTCCTGGAGTATCGCGACCGCGCCAGCCTGACCTGGCAGTACAACGTCGACACCGGGGTTTTCTCCCTGAGCAACCATGTCACGCAGTTCGGCACCTCTCCCTACGGGTACCAGATCGTCGCGTCCCCTTTCATTGACGGGTCCGTGAGCGAGGACTCTCCGACGACGAACTTCACGGTCTCAGGCCTGCGTATCACCGTGGACATCCCCGCCGCCGCCCTCGACCGGAGATACCTCGGGAACCCCTTCTACTCCGTGCAGGGAAACTGGAAGCTCGATCCGGCCCGCAGCGGCAGGTCGCAAGACCTCACGTCACCGGACGGATACACGCAGGCCTACTTCCACTATGAGTTCATCTATACCGGGCCGACGACGGGGACCACTGTTCCCGATGGGAGGCCTCCCGCGCCGTGGGCTGACACCTACTTCGATACCCGGGTGCGCATGAGCTACGTGGACCCCACGTACGTGCAGTATCTGCGGGTGTCCTACCTCGTGGACAGCGTGACGCTCGCGAACGGCGGGAACGTGCAGACGAACCGTCTCATGAACTTCTGGACAAAGAGGTCGTGACCGGCGGCGGTTCCTGGTCGCATCGGCACCCGCTTCGAGAAGCGCAGCCGGCATAGCGCCATCAGCCCTCCGCTGCGGCACACTGTGCCCATGACCGCTGTGCCCGATGCATCTTCCTCCCCCGCCGTGATCACCGTGCTGCAACCGGACCCCACGGTTCCGCTGGACCGTTTCACGCAGTGGCTGCCCGGCACGCACCGCACGGTGCTGCTGACAACGCAGCCGGTGCCTGCGCTGTCCGACTGCGCCGACGGGATCGTCATCCTCGGCGGGCGCGGGAATGCGATCGACGATGCCACCTCCCCCTTCCTGCCGGCCCTGCGGGAGCTGCTGCGCGCCGCCGTCGACGCGCAAGTGCCCGTGCTGGGAATCTGCCTGGGCCACCAGATCCTCGCGCACACCTTCGGCGGAGAGCTGACCCTCGCCAGCGCCGAACAGGACCAGGAGGGAGCCTTTGCGGTGCAGCTGACCGCGGCCGGGCGCGAGGACCCGGTGCTCGGCGGGCTCGATGACGAATTCTGGACCGCGCAGTCCCACCATGACGCGGTCACGCGCCTGCCCGAGCAGGCACAGCTGCTCGCCACCTCCGCACAATGCCCCATCCAGGCGTTCCACCTCGGCTCCGCCGTCGGCGTGCAGTTCCACCCGGAGGCCTCCCCCGAGCTCATGGCGCGCTGGCGCGAAAACTACGGCGAGAACGCCTCGGCGCTGCTGGCGCAGATGCGGTCGCGCGATGAGCAGATCGCCGCCGCCGGGCGCCACATCGCCGAGGCGTTCGGGCAGGTCGTGCGCGAACGCACGGACCGCTGACCGTCACAGGGGCCGACGGGGGCAGTGCCCCGTCGGCCCCTGACACAACAACTCAGGCGTTCGTCACGGCGGCCGCGAGCAGGTTCAGCGACTCCTCAAGCTGCTCGCTGCTGAACAGCGGGAAGGAGACCTTCTTGAGCAGCTCCTGGTCCGTGACCTTGTCCCAGGAGTAGGTGAGGGTGACGTCGGTGGTGTTCGCGTCTACGGCCTCGAGGGTGTACAGCCACTCCCAGCCGAGCGGCCCCTCCGGGGCAGAGCCGTCCTCCCCCTCGGGCGCCGGCTGCCAGCCGATCATCTTGTTCTCGTCGTAAGCGGTGACGAAGTTGTGGGTGCGGTAGTCGCCGCCCATGTGCTCGCCGTTCATGTTCATCACGAACTTCTCGCCGCTCTTGGTGATCCGCTCGGTGTCATCGGCCGCGCGGACAGTGCCGGAGCCGTCGAACTCGTGGTGGCGCGCCGGCAGGGTAAGGACCTCGAAGATGTCCTTCGCGGGGGCGTCGATCGTGCGGGTGACAGAGATGCTGGTCTCGGTGTTCATCATTCCTCCACCCTGCCGCGCACGGCCCGCGATGTCACGTCCCGCAGGTCAGCCCACCGTCCCGCCGGTAGGTCCCGCCGCGCGATCGGCCCAGTCCAGCGCCACCGGCCCAGTCCAGCGCCACCGGCCCAGTCCAGCGCCACCGGCCCAGCCCCGGCCCGTCGGCCCAGCCCCGGCCCGTCGGCCCAGCCCCGGCCCGTTGGCTCAGCCCGCCGCCGCTCGCGCCTTCATCCGCGCATCCAGCGTGAGCGCGAGGCGCGTCAGCAGGAAGTTGATCGCGATGTAGATGACGGAGACCACGAGGTACGTCTGCACCAGGTAGCGGGTGATGGAGACCATCGTCTTGCCTTGGAACTGCAGCTCGTTGTAGCTGACCACGTACCCCAGGGTGGAGTCCTTCAGCAACGTCACCAGCGCCAGGATCAGCGAGGGCAGCACCAGGCGGATCGCCTGCGGCAGCACCACGGAGAACATCGCATCGCGTCGGCTGAGCCCGATCGCCGCAGCGGCCTCATGCTGACCTCTATCCACCGCTTTGATGCCAGCGCGGAACACTTCCGCAGTGGTGGCGGAGGAGACCAGGATCATCGGGATCACGAGCATCCAGAAGCGGTCCACGGTCACGCCGTAGGCGGGCAGGGCCAGCAGGAAGGCGTACACCACCAGCAGCATCGGGATGCCGCGGTAGAACTCGATCCATGCGGTCGCGAGCCAGCTCACCGGGCGCAGGTGGGACAGTCGGGCCAGCGCCAGCAGCAGTCCCAGCGGGAAGGCGAACAGTGCCGCCATCGCGGTCGCCTTCAAGGTGCCCAGCAGGCCGCGTCCCAGGAACGCGAGGTAGTCCGCCCGCAGGTAGACCACCCATTTGTTCGGATCCAGCTGCCCGTTGGCGTGGAACTGCCACAGCCCCGCGCCCAGCAGACCCAGCAGCACCGCGGCGGAGAGGATGCTCAGCAGCAGGATGCGGCGCCGCCCCTTGGGGCCGGGGGCATCGAACAGAACCTGGGTGGCGGTGTGCGAGGTGCTGCTCATGCCTGTGCTCCTGCCGTGACGTCCAGCTCATCGCGGGCGCTGCGCCGCGCGGTCGAGCGCTCCGGGGAGACCGCCTGCTCGAGGCGTCCGCCCAGCGCGGAGCCTCCCAGCGAGAGGAGCAGGTACACGCCGCCAGAGATGAGGAAGAAGGTCACGCCCTGGGCGGTGCGGGTGGTGAGGGTCTGGGTGACCCAGGTGATCTCCTGGACGGCGATCGCCGAGGCCAGCGCCGAGCCGATCACGGTGCCGATGAAGACGTTCACGAGCGGCTGGATCATGGTGCGGAAGGCCTGCGGGAGCACCACGTGGCGGAGGGTGCCGAAGAATCCGAGCCCGATGGAGCGGGCGGCCTCCGCGTGGCCGATCGGCACGGTGTTGATGCCCGAGCGCACGTTCTCGCAGACGAAGGCGGCGGAGGAAAGCGTCAGCCCCAGCACGGCGCACCAGAAGTAGGACAGGCGCAGGCCCACGTCCGGCAGCCCGAAGGCGAGCAGGATCAGCAGGCTCAGCAGCGGGATGTTGCGGAAGATCTCGACGTACACCGTCGCCGCCCAGCGCAGCGGCGGGATCGGGCTCACGCGGCAGACCGCCAGGACCGTGCCCAGCGCAAGGGCGAACGCGTATCCCAGCACGATCAGCGCGATCGTGAGGCCGGTGCCTCTGACGAGCAGCGGGAGGTTCTCGACGATGACGTCCATGGGTCTCCTTCGGGGAGAAGGGATCCGGCTGCCCCGCGGGGGCGGGAGGCCGGAGCGGTCCGGCCCGCAGGGTCGATGCTCCTGCGGGCCGGGTGGGGATCAGGCGGGCATCTCGCCGATGGTGGGCGGCTCGGGGGCGTCGCCTTCGATGACCTCGCCGACGGTCGCGGACCACAGGGCCTCCCAGGTGCCGGAGTCGATGATCTCCTGCAGGAAGGTGTTGACGAACTCGACGGCGTCGGGGTTCTCCTGCGACAGGCCGATGCCGTAGGGGTCATCCACGAAGGGCTCGCCGACGACGACCACATCCGGGTCGGCCTTCGAGTTGCCCAGCAGCACGCCCTGGTCCAGCACGTAGGCGTCGGCCCGGCCCTGCTTGAGGGCGGCCACGCAGGACTCGTTGTCCGGCAGGGTGGAGACATCGCCGGGGCTTTCGACATTGTCCTCGATGGCCTGGATGCCGGTGGAGTTCGCCTGGGTGACGAGGTTCTTGCCGCTGAGGTCCTGCGGGCCGGTGATGGATTCGGCGTCCTCGGCGCGCACCTGGATGGCGGTGCCGGACATGTAGTACGGGCCGGCGAAGTCGATGACCTCGAGCCGCTCCGGGGTGATCGAGTAGGTGGCGATCACGCAGTCCACGGTGCCGTTCTGCACGAGGGTCTCGCGGGTCTCGACGGTGGTGTCGATGTACTCGATCTTGTCCTCTCCGCCCTCGCCCAGGATGTACTTGGCCAGCAGCTGCGTGAGACCGGCGTCGAACCCGGTGGGACGCCCACCGGAGGTGGAGGCCAGGGAGAACACCTGGTTGGCGACGGTGCCGCCGCGCTTGAGCTGGTCGTTGTCCTTGATGGCCTGCGCCCAGGCGCTCGCGGAGATCGCGTCGTCGTCCGCGACGGGGCCGGAGGCGAGCACCTCGCTCATCGCATCCTCGGTGCCGCCCTCACCATCCTCATCGCCGCCACCGAGGTCGGGGCCGTCGCCGGTGTCGGAGGAGCAGGCGGCCAGGCCCACCAGGGGCAGGGTGGCTGCGGCGGCCACGACGGCGCGGCGGCCGGGACGGAAGCTGGTTCGGGTCATCGTTCTCTCCGGTTTCTCTCGCGCCCCGGGGTGGGGCGGGGGTGCCGACGGGGTCGGCGGGTCGGGTCCGCGGCGTCTGCCGCGGGGGTCAGTGCGGGAGGATCTTGCTGAGGAAGGCCTTGGCGCGGTCGCTCTGCGGGTCGGTGAAGAAGGCTTCCGGCTCGCCCTGCTCGACGATCTCGCCGTGGTCCATGTAGACCACGCGGTCGCAGACGTGGCGGGCGAAGCCCATTTCGTGGGTGACCACGAGCATGGTCATGCCCTGCTTCGCCAGTTCGGTCATGACGTCGAGGGCTTCGTTGATGACCTCCGGGTCCAGGGCGCTGGTGGGCTCGTCGAACAGCATCGCCTTGGGCTTCATCGCAAGCGCCCGGGCGATCGCCACGCGCTGCTGCTGCCCGCCGGACAGTGCCGTGGGCAGGGAGTTCGCCTTGTCTTTCAGGCCCACACGGTCCAGCAGCTCGAGGGCCTGCGCATCGGCCTCCGCTTTGGGGACGCCGCGCACCTTGCGGGGCCCCAGGGTGACGTTGTCGATCGCTTTGAGGTGCGGGAAGAGGTTGAAGCTCTGGAAGACCATGCCCACATCGGCCCGCAGACGGGTCAGCTCCTTGCCCTCCTCGGGCAGGGGCTCACCGTCGATGGTGATCTGGCCGGAGGTGATGGTCTCCAGGCGGTTCAGGCAGCGGCACAGGGTGGATTTTCCGGACCCAGAGGCGCCGATGAGGGCCACCACCTCGCCGCGGTGGATGTCCAGGTCGATGTCCTTCAGCGCATGGAAGTCGCCAAAGTATTTGTTGACCCCGCGCACGGAGATCAGCGGTTCCCCGTCGGCGGCGCTCCTCGGCGGCGTGCTGGTCTGGTTCATTCCTTGAGAATGCTGCGGCCACGGGCGATTGTCCAGAGGACGACACACAGGTTCACATGTCGATACGCACCCGTGACCGCCCGTGTGAGCGGGGGCCTCGCCGCCCGGCCCGCGGGGGCGGACCGGGCGAGAGTGCTCAGTTCTTGCCGTAGAAGCCCTGGTAAACGGCGTCGAAGGGGGTATTTCCGCCCTGCCGGTGGGCGATGGAGCTGTCCACGACGGCCTTCGCGGTGCGGGCGGCCTCGAGCGGGGTGGCGCCCTTGGCGAGCTCGGCGGTGACTGCGGCGGCGAGCGTGCAGCCGGCGCCGGACACGCGCTCCTGACCCACCTTGGGGCTGCGCAGCTCGACGGTCTGCTCACCGTCGTGGAACACATCCACCGCCTCGGGGCCCTCGAGCACGACGCCGCCCTTGGCGAGCACACTCACGCCGTAGGTGTCGTGGATGCGCTTCGCCGCCTCGGTGAGGTCCTCGACGGAATCGATCTTCTCCATCCCGGACAGGGCCAGGGACTCGAAGTGGTTGGGGGTCACGAACGTCGCCAGCGGCAGGATCTGCTGCTTGAGCGCGTTGTCGGTGTCCAGCGCGGCGCCGGGCTCCTGGCCCTTGCAGATCAGCACCGGGTCCAGCACCACGTGGCGGAAGGAGCGCTCGGCGAGCGCCGTCGCGACCGCGTCGATGGTGGCGGGGGTGCCCAGCATGCCGATCTTCACGGTGTCGATGTCATGCACGGCGGTGGTGGCTTCGATCTGGTCGGCGATGACCTGCGGCTCCACCGGGACGAAGCGGTGGCCCCAGTTGTTCTTGGGGTCGAAGGAGACGATGCAGGTCAGCGCCACAGTGCCGAAGGTGCCCAGCTGCTGGAAGGTCTTCAGGTCGGTCTGTGCACCGGCTCCTCCGGAGGCCTCGGAACCAGCGATGGACAGGGCGACGGGGATCATGGGTGCCTTTCATGTGATGCCGACGGGGCCGACGCACGCGCAGCGGCGCGCGAATCGTCCCGTCGGGCGGGTGTGATGGTTGGCTGCCGCGCGCTCCCAGGTCCCGCGGGCATTCCGCGGGGCCGTCGCAGCGGCCGGCCGCGCGCTCCCAGGGCGGGAGGCATCTCCCGGTGTCCGTCGCGCTGGCCGATGGGGCCGCGCGCTCCCAGGACGATGACCACGGGGGTCCGCCCGTCGCAGCGGCCGAACCTTGATCGTATCGCCTCCGGTACAGTGCCGGGCGTGCTGACGCCGGACGAGTCGTCGGGGCCCGCCGCCCCCTCCCCCATCGCGCCGCGGCGCACCGGGCTGCGGGAGCGCACCGGGGCGCTGCTGGCCGAGCATGCCGGGCCCACCATGAAGTTCCTCATCGTGGGCGGGACGGTGTTCTTGCTGGATGCGGCGCTGTACAACCTGCTGGTATTCTTCCACCCGCTAGAAGGCTGGGGGCAGGGGCTGCTGCACGGCCAGCCGCTGACGGCGAAGATCATCACCATCTCCCTCGCCTCATGCCTGACGTACCTGGGGAATCGGCTGTGGACCTTCGGGGATCGGCCGCGGCCAGACACGCGGCGCTCGGTGGTCCTGTTCGTGATCGTGAACATCATCGCGGCGGGGCTGCAGCTGGCGTGTCTGGGTTTCTCCCGCTACGTGCTGGGGCTCGACTCCCCGCTCGCGGACAACATCTCCGGCACGCTGATCGGACAGATCGTCTCCACCTCGTTCCGCTACGTCACCTACGGGCGCTGGGTGTTCCCGCGTGCGCAGGCCCCGGCGTCGGCCTGCGGACAGTCCAGCCCCCGGGCCGACGTATCTCCCCGGTAGCCCTGCGACCCGTCGGCCCCGCGATCGCGGAGTGAGAGGCTGGGGTCATGGACGTCACCGGACCTTGGATCCGCACCGCTGCCGCGGCCGGGCTGCTGCGCGACGGCGTGCCCCTGCCCACCGTGTTCGCCCGCATGTCCGCTCTCGCCGCGAGCACCGGGGCGCTGAACCTGGGCCAGGGCTTCCCCGACGACGACCCGCCCGCCCTCGTGGCCGACGCCGCGGTGGCTGCGATCCGCGAGGGTCGCAATCAGTACCCGCCGGGGGCTGGGGAGCCGACTCTGCGCGAGGCGATCGCGGCTCACCAGGCGGCGTGGTACGGCCTGGACTGGGATCCGGACACCGAGGTGCTGGTGACGACGGGCGCAACAGAAGCGCTCGCGGCGACTCTGCTGGCGCTCGTGCAGCCCGGCGATGAGGTGCTCACCCTCGAGCCGTTCTACGACCAGTACGCGGCGCTGATCGGCCTGACCGGCGCCACCCATCGGACCGTCCCGCTGACCAGCGCCACCGACCCCGTGAGCGGCGACCTCGTGCTGGGGGTCGATGAGCAGCAGCTGCGGGATGCCTTCAGCGCGCGCACTCGGGTGGTGCTGGTGAACACCCCGCACAATCCCACCGGCCTCATGCTCGAGCAGTCCGTGCTGGCGGCGATCGTGGAGCAGGCACAGCGGTATGACGCGCTGATCGTCACCGATGAGGTGTATGAGCACCTCACGTTCGGGCAGCCGCATCAGCCGCTCGCGGTGCTGCCGGGGGCGCGCGAGCGCACCGTTTCGATCAGCTCGGCAGGCAAGACCTTCGCGGTCACCGGCTGGAAGATCGGCTGGCTGACAGCCCCATCGGCCCTGGTCACCGCGATCACTGGGGTGAAGCAGTGGCTGACCTACACCTCCGGGGCACCTTTCCAGCCGGCCGTCGCAGCGGGACTGGGCATGGATCGCAGCGCCTTCGCGCAGCTCACCGAGGATCTGCGGGAGCGGCGGGATCTGCTGACCGCTGGGCTGCGGGACATCGGCTTCCAGGTGGCGGTCCCGGCGGCCGGGTACTTCACGGTGGCGGATGCCTCACAGTTCGGGGAGGCCGACGGGGCTGCGCTCGCCGAACGCCTACCCACCGAGGCGGGCGTGGTCGCGATCCCACTGAGCGCCTTCCACCATGCCGACTCCTCCGGCGCGCAGGATTCCGCCTCGCGTCTGCGCTTCGCCTTCTGCAAGTCCCGCTCCACGATCGAGCAGGCGCTTGAGCGGCTGGACGCCTGGGCGGCAGTGCGGCGGTGAGCACGGGGCGGGGCGGCGGCCGCCTCGGACCACCGCCCCGTCGTGCAGGTCAGCGCAGGTGGATCAGACCTGCACCCACACCTCGTCCCCCATGAAGTCGAGGAGCACTCGGACCTTGATCATGCCGTCCTTCGTGTGATCGACGGGGACGATGGCCGCCTCCTCCCAGGAGCCATTGCCGCCGTCATACAGCGTCCCGACATCGATGGAGCTGTTCTCGGTGAGCGCACCGCCGAAGGTGAAGGAGTTGCCCTTGCCGGAGACGTACTCGACGGAGAGCCCCAGCAGCGGCGAGAAGGACTCCGGCCCCGAATACGTCACGGTGATAGGGACGAGGATGTAGGTCTCCCCATCTCCCGGCTTCTCGTTGAACTCGCTGGCCTTCATCACGGCGTCGGTGGCGTCCCAGTTCACCTCGCCGATAGAGACCTCGAGAGTGCCGCCGGCGCCGTCATCGAGGGTGAAGGTGTCCCCGATGCCGTAAGGGTCATCCTTCGTCCCCTTGCCGCCGGCTCCCTGGTCCGCGGGCTCCGACGACTCCTCGTCGGCGGGTTCGGAGCTCTCCTCGTCCGCAGGATCTGAGGATTCGCCGTCCGCGGGCTCGGAGGACTCCTCGTCGGCGGCCTGAGAGGTCTCCTCGCTCTGGGTGGCACGACCGGAGGTGTCATCACCGCCGCGGGTGAACAGGAAGATGCCGCCGCCGACGAGGACCAGCAGCAGCGCGAGCACCGCGCAGCCGATGCACACGAAGATCGGCAGCTTGCTGCTCTTCTTCGGTGGCTGGCTGAAGGTGGAGTCGGCGCCGTAGCCCGCTGCGAAGGCGGCATCCTGACCGTACCCGGAGTTCGCCGATCCCGGTCCGAAGCCCGAGTTCGGGGAGGGCGCGCCGTAGCCCTGCTGGCCGTAATCCTGCTGGCCGTAACCCTGCTGGCCGTAACCCTGCTGGCCGTACCCGGCGTTCGCTGAACCCTGGCCATATCCGGCATTGGGCGAGCCCGCGCCGTAACCCTGCTGGCCATAACCCTGCTGGCCGTACCCGTCGGCCCCCTGGGCACCGTAGGCGTCACCCGAGGGTGGCTGACCCCATCCATTCTGCGGCGGCTGCGACATGTTCTCATCCGACACCTGGGTGGTGCCGACCCCTTTCTCTGGCAGAACCCTGACGGAGATGACCGCCGACGGTGCAGGTCACCTCACATGATCGTACCTCTTCGGCGACACATGTTCAGTGCCGCACAGCCCCGTGCACGGCCCCGATCCGGGGACGGCGCAGCGCGGTTTCCCCACGGCTCACGAGCGCCCGGTGAACCGCTCCGCGTGGAAGGTCCGGCCGGCCCCGCGCTCCGCCGCACCCGAGGCGTCCAGATGCGGGGTGACGCCGCCGCGATGGCGCGGGAACCCGGCGCCCAGGATGAGCGCGAGATCCACCTGCTCCGGCTGTTCCACCACACCGGTATCGAGCATCAGCGCGATCTCTTCGGCGAGCCCCTCGCGCACGCGGTCCGCCAGGTCCTCCCCCACCGCCGGCGGCTGCGCGGGACGATCCGGATTCACGGCCGCGAACACCTCAGCGACGGTGGGTGAGACGGGCGGGTGCACGGTGGTCTTCGCCTTCTCGGTGAACTGTGCCTTCCGCTCGGCCATCGCGGCGAGGCCCGGGGAGGCGTGGAAACGCTCGCCCAGCTCGGCGACGAGGACCTGGCCCACATGATCGGCGACGGCCAGGCCCACCAGGTCCAGCAGGGCGAAGGGACGCATCGGCAGGCCGATCGAGTCCAGGGAGGCATTCACCGCGACGGGGTCGGCCCCGGCGTCCACGGCGGCGAGCACCTCGCCAAGCACACGGAACAGCAGGCGGTTCACCACGAAGCCGGGAGCATCAGCGCACTGGACGGCGAACTTGCGCAGGCGCCGCACCACCTCGAGGCCGGTGGCGAGGGTGGTCTCATCGGTGGCATCGGTGTGGATCACCTCCACCAGCGGCATCTTCTCCACGGGGTTGAAGAAGTGCAGCCCCACCACCCGCTCGGGATGCTCAAGGTCCTCGGCCATCGCCGCGACCGACAGCGACGAGGTGTTGGTGACCAGCAGCGCCTGCTCGTCCAGGACGCTCTCGAGCTCGGCGAACACGGACTTCTTGATCGCGAGCACCTCGGGGACCGCTTCGATGACGAGGTCGCAGCCGGTGAGGTCCTGCAGATCGGTGGTGGCCGAGAGGTTCTCGGCGACGCGGCGGGCGGTGTCCTCGTCGATCCGACCCCGCTGGGCGGTGCGCTCGATGACGTCGCGGGCGGCGGTGAGGCCCTTCGCGGCGATGTCCTCGTCGAGGTCGCGCATGACCACCGGCACCTGCAGGCCCAGCGCCAGCTGAGCAGCGATCTGGGAGGCCATGAGGCCAGCACCGGCCACGCCCACCTTCCGGATCTCGCGCGCACCCTCGACGGGGGTGCGGCCGGGCTTGCCGCGGCGCAGCATCTCCGCGGCGTACAGGGAGGCTGCGGCGGCATCGGTGCGCACGAGCTCCCCGAGCGCCGCACCTTCGCGGGCCAGGGCGTCCTCGAGGGTGGAGCCGGGCAGCTGCTCCAGCAGCTCGAGGGCACGGGCCACGGCCGGGGCGCCGGCGGCGGCGAGGCGCTGGGCCCACTCGCGGCGGGACTCGGCAGGACCGTGGGCGGCATCCAGGGCATCGCGCAGCGCATCGGCCTCGGGGCCGGCGGCATCGGGCAGCGGGTGGGTGCGGCCCGCCCAGGCGCCCGCCACGGCGGGATCCACCACGTCCCCGTCGGTGTCCTCGACATCCGCATGCGCGGCGATGAGGGCCGCGAACTGGTCCAGCGCCTCCGCGAGGTCCGCCGCAGGAGCGTCCACGAGGCCGATCTCGAGGGCCTGCTCGGCGCTCAGCTGTCGGTCGCGGGCAGGGTCCTCGAGGATCATGCGCACCGCAGTCTCGGGGTCGACCACGGACTGCAGCAGCGTGGTGCCGCCCCAGCCGGGCAGGATCCCCAGGCCCGTCTCCGGCAGCCCGATGCCGCGCACGCCGGGAGCGGCGGTGCGGACGTCGGCCATGAGCGCCACTTCGAGGCCGCCGCCGAGCGCTGCGCCGTTGAGGTGTGCGAGCACGGGCACAGGGCTCGTGCGTACGCGGATCTGCAGGTCATGGGCGGCGCGGGTCATCTCCTCGACGTGGTTCACGGCGGTGGGGTCGGCGAACATCGACAGGTCTGCGCCGGCGAGGAACACCTTCCCGGTGCCGGTCAGGGCGATCGCGGCGATGTCCCCGGCCTCGGCGCGGTCCAGCGCGGTGGCAATCGCGCCGGTCACGGCCTGGATGGAGCGCGGGCCCAGGGTCGCGGGGCGGCGCTCCTGCCCTTCCGGCGGGGCGAAGGTCAGCACGGCCACGGCGCCGAGGCCCGGATGCTCGCGATCCTCGGTGAGAACTCGGGTGACGTGCTCGGTGTAGCTGGTCATGGCGGCCTTCCGTGGTCTCTCCGTCGAGGGCGGGGCGCAGAAAGAATGCCTGATACCCCGGGTTTCATATAGATCATGCCGCAGGGGCCCGGGGGCTGTCCACCGGCGAGAGGCGGGGTGGGGTGGTGAGGGGCGCGGGCGGTGCGGGAGCCCCCGCGGGCTGCTCAGTCGGCCGCGTAGTAGAGGCGCTCGCCGTTATAGGTCTCCACTGCCAGCAGGAAGGAGTCGAGCTCCTCCGTCGGCACCATGAAGACGCTGCGGAACGTGGCGCTCTCCCCGCTGGAGAGGGCGTCCACCTGCCGCATCGGATCATCGACGAGCCCTTCGGCGATATCCGGGTAGTAGCGGCGGGCCGATTCGGCGGTCGGCCACAACTCCTCGACGGGCGCGAGGCGGGCCGGCCCGTCGTACCGCACCTCATAGGTGGCGATCACCAGCTGATACCCGTCGGCCACGAGATCCTCAGCGCCGGGCAGCTGCGCATCGGTGTCCACCTCACGGGCGGTGACCGACAGGGTGCCGCTGGTCCACACCTCCCAGGCGAAGGTGTGCTCCCCCACCGTGGCCGGGTCATCGGGACCGGTGCCGATCGCGATCTTCTCCCCCTCAGCGTCAGTGACGGTGCCGGGCTCCTTCTCCTGCTCGGTGGGGGTGGCCGACGGGGTGGCGCGCGGGCTCGCCGGCGGGATGCTCGGGGTGATGGAGGTCGTCGCGGGGGCGGGTGGCGCCAGGGCGGTGCGGACGGTGCCGGTGACCATCGTGACGACGAGCACGACGACCACGGCCTGTACGGCGACGATGCCCAGGATCGCCCAGGCTGGGAGATTGCCGCGCCACCGGCCGCGACGGCGCGGAGCATCGTGCGGGTCCGGGTCATCGAGGCCGCGCGGGATGCGGTGACCCTCGGGGCCGGGGCTCGGCGCGCCCGGGAGCGGGAGCGACGCGGCGGCACGGGCGTCGGTGGCTGCACTGCCGGAGGCTGCGCTAACGGGGGCTGTGCTGCCGGGCGCTGCGCTGCCGCGGACTGCAGTATCGGCGCTGTTCACACCAGGAATGTCGTGCTCGCCGAAGTCCGGGAGGGTGGGACTGCGCAGCGCCTCAGGGTCCAGGGGGACGGCGTCGATCACCTCGGGATCCTCGGGCGCGCCCTCCTGCGCGCCCGAGTCCCCGTCGGCCTGCGCCCGCTGGTTCGTCACGACGTCGAGCATAGGGCCGGGCGAGCCGCTACGGTCATGCCATGGATGAGTGCGCACGGTGGCCACAGGAACTGCAGGACGTGGATCGCAGCGATGAGGAGCTGCGGTGCTGGGTGGCCGAGCGGGTGCGGCGCCTGGAGGCCGATGGGCGGCGCAGCGCGGATACGCATCTGCTGCCGCTGCAGCTACCCGCCGAGTGGGGCATCCAGCTGTACCTCAAGGATGAATCCACGCACTTCTCCGGCAGCCTGAAGCATCGCCTGGCCCGCTCGCTGTTCCTGTATCACCTGGTCAACGGTCATCTGCGGCCAGGGATGCCCGTGATCGAGGCCTCCAGCGGCTCCACGGCTGTCAGCGAAGCGCATGTGGCACGCCAGCTCGATATCCCCTTCGTGGCCGTGGTGCCGCACGGCACGAGTGCCCGCAAGATCGCGCTCATCGAAGCGGCGGGCGGGACCTGCCACCAGGTGGACGGCGCAGCAGGACTGGGTCGCGAGGCGCAGCGCCTGGCCGATGAATGCGGCGGCCTGTTCGTGGACCAGTTCACCTACGCCGAGCGCGCCACCGACTGGCGGGGCAACAACTCGATCGCCGTCAGCGCCCTCGCGCAACTGGCCCTCGAGCCGCATCCGGTGCCGCGCTGGGTGGTGGTGGGCGCCGGGACCGGCGGGACCAGTGCCACGTTCGGCCGCTACCTGCGGTATCTGCGGCTGCCCACAGGCCTATGTGTCGCCGACGTGGAGAATTCTGCGTTCTTCGACGGCTGGGTGCAGGGGGACGCCTCGGTGACCACGAGCTGCGGCTCGCGGATCGAAGGGATCGGGCGACCGCAGGTGGAGCCGAGCTTCGTGCCCGGGGTAGTGGACCGCATGATCCGCGTGCCCGATGCCGCCTCGGTGGCCGGTGCGCGCTACCTCTCGCAGGTGCTGGGCCGCCGCGTGGGCGCCTCGACCGGCACGAATCTCATCGCGTGTGCACAGCTGATCACGCAGATGCGCGAGCGCGGGGAGGAAGGCTCGCTGCTGACGCTGCTGTGCGACCCCGGGGACCGCTACACCGACACCTACTTCGACGACACCTGGGTGGCTGAGCAGGGCTGGGACCTCGTGCCGTGGCTCGACGCGCTGCAGGAGCTGCTGCCGCTGCAGGGCGGGTGAAGGGCGGGGCCGGCGGCGTGAGGTCGATCCGCGTCGCAGTACGGCGTGGGATTCCACGGGCGGCACGCAAACGACCGACCGCGCGCATAGTGCAGCTGGTCGGCCGTCTGCGTGTCTTTCATGGAATCGACTACGGTCGGCGCAGCTCCCAGGCGGCGTCGACCTGCCCACGCACAAGCACGATGTCTCCGCTTCTCGGGTGGAAGCGACGGGTCGCAGCGGTGCTCTCCTGCTCGAGCACCTCGAGCAGGCCACCGTCCAGCAGGATTGTGGCCGGCCCCTGGGCGGCGAGCAGCTCCTGCTCCTCCCCATCGACTCGGCGAAGCACCACGTGAGCGGGTCCGGTGACACGGACCTCGGCCCGGTACGGGGCAGGAAGCTGGAGTCCAGTCTCGCGTGGTTCCAGCGGATCACCGCGTAGCACCGCGAGTTCCGGGGCGGGATCCATGAGCAGGGTGTCACCATGCAGCCGGAGCACGCGCGGGGAGGTGAGGGTGCCAGCCCACCCCTGGGCGTCTGTCTGCTCCTGAGTCCGTTCAGCCTCTTCCCACGCCCAGCCCCACAGCAGGGCCCGGCCGCCTTCCGCCACGGCCTGCGGAGCATAGAAGTCGGGCCCCAGCTCGGCGCGTCCGCCCCCGGTGGGGATAAACCGCGGGGTTCCGTCGTCGGCCGTGATCATGTCACCCACCAGATGATTCACCTGGACCGGGCCTTCGTCGCCGTTCTCCCGGTGGCGCCACAGGCTCAGCAGCAGCACCCACCGCTCCCCCACCTTGACCAGCTGGGGGCATTCCCACAGGTCGGCCGGGGCGTGCTCCTGCGCGGCCGGGTCATCACCATGCAGCAGGGTTCCCACGAGGCGCCAGTCCTCGAGATCCTCCGCGTCGTACAGCAGCAGAGTGGCGACGAAGCCGTCGCCTTCGCACACTCCCGCACCCTGCACCGCCCAGCGTCGGCCATCGTGCTCGAAGAGGAAGGGATCGCGCACCCCGATCAGGCCTTCCACCTCCGGAATCTCTGCGACCACGCGGCCAGGATCGATGAGCTCCGCGGCCGACGGGTCCGTGCGAGCCACGATCACCCGCGAGAACTGGTTCTCCGTTCCGTCCACACCGGAGTAGACGAGGGTGGGGGTATCACCGTCCATGAGGCCCACGCCGCTCCAACAGCCGTCCTGGTCCGCTTCGCCGGGCCGGGGCACCGGGCCCAGCGGCTCTTGGCGCCAGGTGACCATGTCCGGGGACGACATGTGCCCCCAGTGGATCTTCTCGTGCCGAGCCGAATGCGGGTTGAACTGGAAGTACACGTGCCAGCGCCCGTCAGCGCTGCGCAGAATGCCGTTGGGGTCGTTGAGCCAGCCGCGCGGGTGCACCCGGTGCAGAGCGGGGAAAGCGAGGTCGGTTGTCATGGAGCAGTTCTCCTGGGTCATCGGGACGGTTCGAGGAAGGGGCGGTCACTTGGACGATCCGGCGGTGAGGCCGTCTCGCAGGTACTGCTGGCCGAAGAGGAAGACCACCACAGCGGGGATCATCGAGAGGATCACGCCCGCCAGGACGATCGAGATCGATCCGGTCCCGAGGTTGCCCTGGAGGGTCACCAGGCCCAGCGGGAGCGTGTAGTTCTGCTCGGAGATCATGAAGATGAGGGGCCGGAAGAACTCGTTCCAATGGAAGTTGAAGGCCAGGACGCCGACGATCGCCATCCCGGGCAGCGCCAGAGGCGCGTAGATCGAGAAGAAGGTGCGCCACGGGCTGGCGCCGTCGATCGCAGCCGCCTCACCGAGCTCGAGCGGCAGCCCCAGAAAGTACTGGCGCATGAGGAACGTGCCGAAGGCGGTGGGGATCGCGGGCAGGATGAGCGCGAGCAGCGTGTCCGACAGCCCGATGCCTCGGATCAGCATGAACACCGGCACGATGGTCACCTGTGCCGGGACCATCATGGTGGACAGCACGATCGAGAACAGCAGATTCTTGCCTCGGAACTCCATGCGGGCGAAGACATACCCGGCCATCGCGGCGGTGATCATCTGGCCTGCGGCGATGAGCGCCGTGACCAGTCCGCTGTTGAGCACGAGCAGAGGGACCTTGATCTGCTCGAAGACCGCCGCGTAGCTCGAGAAGTCCGGGGACAGTGGGAAGAAGCTCGGCGGCAGATTGAAGGACTCTGCGGCCGGACGGAGCGAGGTGGTGAAGGTCCACCACACCGGCCCGAGGGTGAGCACGGCGGCCACCAGCAGCACGGCGTACTTGGCGAGAGACGGGAGTCGGGATTGCATCACAGGTCCTTCCGGAGGTGCACGGGGGTGCTCGCTGAGGCGGTCAGGCGACTCACTGGTAGAACACGAATCGGCGGGCGAGGCGGAACTGCGCGGCGGTGACCAGCATGATCAGGACCATGAGGATCAGCCCGATAGCACTTGCCCGGCCGAACTCGAGCTGCCGGAAGGCGCTCTCGTAGATCACCATGACAACGGTGCGGGTGGAGTCGCCGGGGCCACCGCGGGTGAGGACGTACGGCTGATCGAAGACCTGGAGGGCCGAGATGATCGCCATGACCGAGGCGACCAGCAGGGTAGGGCTCACCAGCGGCAAGGTCAGGTGGAAGAAGCGCCGCAGGCCCGTGGCGCCGTCGAGATCGCCGGCTTCATAGACCTCGGTGGGAATGGCGCCGAGCCCTCCGATGAATAGTAGGAAAGAGAATCCGAAGTTCTGCCACACGTAGACGCAGATGACCACGACCATGGCCCACTGCGGGCTGGTCAGCCATGGGACGGCGGGGATGTTCACGAGGGACAGCGCCCAGTTGATCACCCCGTAGCTCTCGTTGAAGAGGTACTTCATCAGGATGGAGACGCTCGCAGCGGAGAGCACCAGCGGGAAGAAGAAGGTGGAGCGGAAGAAGACCCTCAGCCATCCCGGCATCGAGGACTGCACCAGGACGGCCAGCAGCATGGCGACGCAGAGCTGTGCGATGACCGCCACCACCACGAACACCGCGGTGTTGGCGAAGGACACCGCCACAGTGGAGTCGGTCGCGATCTCGGCGAAGTTTTGCAGGCCCACGAATTGAGGGGAGGTGATGATGTCCCAGCGGAAGAATGCCAGCACGAGGGACCCGAGGATCGGCACCACCACGAACAGTCCGATGCCGAGCATCGTCGGGGCGAGGAACAGCCAGCGCAGGACGACGGAGCTGCGGTCCTTGTTCATCGGATCTCCTCCTGGGCGAGGACCTCTCGGAGGTCACGGTCGAGGGCTTGCAGTGAGCGCTCCACCTGGTCCGGGCCGCCGGAGAGCGCCGTGGAGACGTTCCGGATGAGCGCGGTCTCGACGGCGGCCTGCTGGGGCGGGGCCGGGATCGGGCCGGTCGTCGGGAAGCGGTCGAGGGTGTCGTAGAAGCGCGACCAGTTCTCCGGCCCGATCTGGGTGTAGAAGTTGTCGTTCACCATCGAGCGGCGGGTGGGGGTGGTGGCCGGGGTGGGGAATGCCAGCTCCATCGCCTGTTTGCTGGCGCTGAACTTGATCCATTCCCACGCCTGGTCCGCCTTGCTGGTGGTCCTCATGACCGCGTACCCTGCGGCACCGAACTGGTGACGCTGCGTGCGCCATTTCGGGAAGAACTGGACGTCGTACTGCTTGGGCGACATGCCTCCCTCGCTCAGCCCTTGCACCCAATAGCCGCCGGCCGGGGTCGTGCCGATGCGGCCGGAGGCGAAGAGGCCGACCAGGGTGTTCCCGCCGCCTTCCTCAGGACGCACCGCGAGCCCTTCCTGCACCAGGCCCCGCAGATGCTCGAAGCTCTCGCGGACCCTCTCGTCGGCAGCGTTCGATCCGGTCCAGAGGTATCCGCCCGATCGCTCCTCGCCGGGGTAGAAGGTGGACCAGAACTCCTGGGCACCATCGGCCTTCTCCTCGGTGAGGAAGGAGGTGTCGTTGACGTAGAGCCAGGGGACGATGCCGCCGAAGAGGCGGTTGGTCCAGTAGTAGGGGGTGGCGTCGCCGTGCATGCCGCGCAGGAGCTCGGTGAAGTCGTCCTTCGTCCAGTCCTCGCCCGGCATCTCGAGGCCGTTGCGCTCGAGGACGTCGAGGTTGAGGTACATGTTGGCGGCGTTGAAGTCCAAAGGGAGCTGGTACAGCGAGCCCTTGTACATGAACGCCTCGATGAGACTGGGGTGCACGTCGTCGAAGTAGTCGTGCATCTGGTCGTCATCACGAGCGATGTAGTCGTCCAGGGGCAGCGCCAGGCGCTCCGCGAAGAGCTGCGCACCCTCGGTCGCGGTGTAGACCACGTCCGGCTGGGTACCGGACGCCACCATGGTGAGGATCTTGGCGAAGAAGTCCCCCCAGTCGGTGGCCTGCACGGACTGGATGAGCACGGGGATGTCCGGGTGCTCCTCCATGAAGGCGTCGGCGATGACCTGGCGACCGGCGGCATCCTGTGCGGTACCGAGGATGAGGATGGTCAGGGCGTCCTCTCCGCGGCCCGGGACGTCCCTCCCGGTGAGACGCGGCCACGCGGCCGCGGTCCCGGCGATGCCGGTGAGTCCAGCGGCGCCGAGCAGCGCGCGGCGGGTGATGGTGGATCGACGTGCCATGCGGTCCTCTTCGTCGAGTGCGGGCGTTCGGCTCGGGTATCGCACCAGGTCGATCTGGTGCGCTCCGACTCCGACTTTCACACGTGTCTAGGTCGTGTGCCGCCAGTATGCGCGCGGGCTTTCACACGTGTCAAGGCTTGGCGGCGAGGCCCAACGGACGACGGGAGACGCGGGGGCCGGCGCGCGGAGCCGGCACGGCGCCGTGCCGCCGGCCTCAGCTCCCTGACGGGCCAGCGACCGAGCTGCGTTCGACCAGGGAGCACGCGACCGCGGTGGGATGTCCCGTCGCCGTTGCTGAATCATCAGATTCAAGCTGCGCGAGCACAGCCGCCATGGCTCGCTCCCCCATCTCCGTATGCGGGAGCGCCATGGTCGTCAGCGCCGGAGTGAGGTACGCGGCGAAGAACTCCTCGTCATCGAACCCGACCACGGAGAGCCCCTCGGGAACCGGGACTCCGCGTGCCGCTGCAGCATGAAGCGCGCCACCGGCCACCCGGTCACGAATGCAGAACACACCGGTGGGCACGTCCTCACCGTCCAGGAGATGCGATGCGGCCCGGTATCCGTCATCCATCTGCCAGCCTGCTGAGAGCACCCGGCCATCCAGCCCGTGCGCAGCGAGCTCGTCGCGGAACCCCTGCTCACGGTCACGGACGGCGACGGAGTCGTCCTCGCCCGAGATCATGGCGATTCTTCGATGCCCGGCCTCGAGCAGGCGCGAGACCGCGCGCCGGGCTGCCCCGTAGTCGTCGGGAATGAACGAGGGCAGGGGCGGACCTGGATCCTCAGGGTTCTCGAGTGCACAGTTCAACAGGACCAGCGGGATACCCGGCGGGATCGCGGGGCGCGGCACCCGCACATGCCCCATCGTCGCGTAGATGAGACCGTCCACCTGACGCTCGGCTAGGAGCCGCGCGGCCTCGGAGACGGACTGCTCCCGCAGGGAGAGGTCCACCGTGATCACCAGATAGTCGGCCCGGGCGGCTTCGAGCGAGGCAGCTCGGGCCATGCGTCCCGCGAAGGGAGATGTGGCGATCTCGTCGGTGATCAGACCGATGGTGCGGGTGCGCCGCTCCCGCAGGGAGATCGCCAGGGCGGAGCGGGTGTACCCGAGCTCATCCGCGGCCGCGAGCACCTTCTCCTGTGTGGCCGTCGAGACTGTCCCGGCCACGCGGCCGTTCAGCACCATCGAGACGGTCGCTCGAGAGACTCCGGCACGCGCGGCGACGTCAGCAGAGGTGGGGCGGCGAGGTGGAGTCACGGCCACAGGGTATGTGGTCCGATGCCCGAGCTCGCGTTCCCCGCTAGAGAGAACAGCTGCGCAGGGACTTGTCCGCAGCCCCCTCCGGGATGCACACCATGGCCCGGCGCGGGTGAGAGCGCGAGAAGTTATCCACAATGGCAAATTCGCCGAGGACCGCAGATATCTACGATCGTCACCATGCCCACCCCCATCAGCGTCTGCTCGCGCAAGAGGCCTGTGAAGTTCTACTGGCGCATGTGCGTGGACGGCCAGCACCTGGCGCGAGCCATGGAGCGCCTGATGTCGATCGTCGACCGGTTCGATATCAACGAGTACGTGCGCGCCGATTGCGAAGGGCAGTTCCATCAACTACTCATGAAAGCTCAGCGCGGCCCAAAACATCGAGATCGACCACGCACTGAGCTTGGCAACCACCGAGGCTGTGGACAACTGGGGGGTGGCCGAGCTCAGCGCGAATCTTCCCGGAGGCCCGTCGCCAAACACTCCCGAGGTATAAGCTATACCTCATGTCCGAGACGTCAGAAGCAGTCCGTGAGCGAGCCGCCGCACTGGCAGAAACCCTCGATCGACTCCTCGAGGACCTGGTGGACCTGCGCGAACAGCAGGGCCTGTCACAGCGCGACGTCGCTGAACGCATGGGGGTCACCCAAAGCGCCGTCTCCCAGTTCGAGCGTTACGACGCCAATCCGACCCTCGCATCGGTGCGGCGATACGCCCTCGCCGTCGGAGCGCGCATCTCCATCGACGTCGCCCCGGACCGGTCTAGCCTCGGGCTTTCATCGTTGAGGTGTCCGAGGGGTGGTCGTAGACGCGGAAAGGTGCTCCTGACCTGGAAGAATAGGGCTTACTTAGGGTCCAATTCTCCAAGGTCGAAGGAGCACCTTCAGGGTGAA
>NZ_JALLAL010000130.1:0-899 GCF_023062615.1 Brachybacterium sp. Marseille-Q7125
ATGTAGTCGGCGATCGCGAATCGTGCCCGACGATGCTCAGAGAATACGTGGTGGTGATACATCTCGTTCTTCAGCGAGGAGAAGAAGCTCTCCGCGACGGCATTGTCCCAGCACACTCCGGTCCTCCCCATGGACTGCGTGAATCCGTTCTCAATGCAGTATTCTCCGAATTCTTGACTGGTGTATTGGGTGCCGTGATCGCTGTGGAACACTGCCTGGGGTGCTGCGTAGCCGTGGGTGCGGGCCATGGCCAGCGCGTCGATCACCAGGCTTGTGCGCATGTGGTCGGCCATCTGCCAGCCCACGATCATGCGGGTGGCCAGATCGATGACCACGGCCAGGTAGAGCCATCCCGCGCCGGTGCGCAGGTAGGTGATGTCACCGACGAGAACCTCCCCAGGAACGTGCTGGTCGGGGGCGAAGTTGCGCTCTACGAGGTCGGGATGCACCGGCGCGTGCTCGTCGGTGACGGTGGTCTTGCGCCAGGCACGGGGTTGGATCGCGGCCAGGCCCAACTCGCGCATCAGCGCGGCGACCAGGCCCACCGAGCAGGGATGCCCTTCCTCGTTGAGCTGGGCGGTGATGCGCCGACACCCGGCCGTGCCGTTCTGGGCCGCGAAGACGCGGGAGATCTCGTCCTTGAGCAGCTCGCGCCGCTCCTGGGTGGCCGTGACCTGGTCGGTGCGGTCTCTCCAGGCGTAGAACGTGGAACGGGGCACCTGGAGCTGGCGACACATCCAGGCGATGGGGTAGGTGTCCTTCTCCGCCTCGATCAGGGCTGACTTCTCGTTCAGCCCTGCTCCCTGGCGAAGAAGGCCGCGGCTTTTTTTAAAAACTCGTTCTCCATCCGGAGCCGACGATTCTCGACTTCCAGTTCCGCGAGCCGGGCATGATCTGAC
>NZ_JALLAL010000131.1:0-878 GCF_023062615.1 Brachybacterium sp. Marseille-Q7125
CAACGGCCGACTCGAACACCTCCGCGGCTCCGCGCTCGGCTTCAGGAACCTCACGAACTACGTCGCGCGCAGCCTGCTCGAAGCCGGAGGCTTCAGACCCCACCTACACCCTCGTTCGTGAAGAGCCACTTTTCGCGATGCATGTCGATGAACGCGATCATTTCGTTGTGGGGCGGTCGAGTTCCGCTGCGAAAAACGCTGAGGCGGCTTTCAGGATCTCGTTAGCGCGTCTCGCCTCGGCGAGTTCCCGCCGAAGCCAGCGGTTCTCCTCCTCGAGCGGCTCTCCAGAGCCGGACGGCTCGGTGGGGCCGTAACGATTGCACCAGATCCGCAGCGTCTCCATGCCAACGCCGAGATGTGGTGCGACGGCGCGCATCGATGCCGCGCGGGGACCACCCTCGCGGGCCTGGCGGTCGTAGACCATGCGCACGGCGCGGTCACGCAGCTCTGGACTGAACTTCTTGGGCATGTTCCGATTCTCCTTACTGAGACTCGGAACGGAACCCAGGGCGCTTCACCGCGGCGGTCCGGCGCGGGCGAAGATGCCGGCTACGAGGTCAGCGAGCGACACCGCGTCCCTAAGAAGACCGCGAGGCATACGAGGCCGACAGCTGATCACCACAGCACCAAGGCAAAGCCGAGAGACATCGTCCTGGCTTCCACCTCGTGATACGGCGATTCAATGACATCAATAGGATTATGTCCGCCAGAGAACAGCTCTTTCGCCACGACACTACACTTTGTACGTTAGCCTCGATCTTTCATCGGGCTGGTGAGCGGTCGCGGTCGGCGTCTTTGCCGGTGTTCAGCTGCTGATTGTGGCATTCGGGTATGACAGATCGTCGCAGTGTCCGTTGCGGGCGGTCGGGTTCCACTCC
>NZ_JALLAL010000132.1:0-822 GCF_023062615.1 Brachybacterium sp. Marseille-Q7125
GCACCGGAACGCCCGACCACCGCGACCGACACGCGGCGGACCGTCACACCCTCATGCCACAATCAGCTCGCGCACACCGGCAACGACGCCGGACACCGCCGCTCAGCAGCACCATGAAAGATCGAGGTGAACCGGCAGCTGTTCTCCGACACCGTGGAGGGCGAGCTGGTCACCGGTGCCGGGCACCGGCAGACCGAGGGGGTGCTGGAGGGGCTCGGGCTCGACGGCATGGGCGAGCGGCATCCCATGTCGCTCTCCGGTGGGCAACGGCAGCGCCTGGCGGTGGCGACGGCGGTGGCGGCAGAAGCCGACCTGGTGTTCTTCGATGAACCCACCTCCGGGCTGGACCACGACGGGATGCTCGCGATCGCACAGCTCGCCCGGCGCCTGGCGGATGACGGCCGGGTGGTCGTGGTCGTCACCCATGATCAGGAGCTCGCCGCGGAGTGCGCCGATGTGGTGGTGAGCGTCGGTCGGTGAAAATCCGGGTGCGCGTGAGTGCGGTGCAGTCCGTCTCTGCGGGGATCTTGTCGGCGGCAGAGCGTGAGCGGGCGGCAGGGTTCCGCCGCGAGGCGGACCGCGCGGCGTACGTCTGCGCGCATGTCTTGTTGCGCGCGGAACTGAGCCGGGCGGATCCGCTGGCCGAGCCGGCCCAGTGGGAGTTGGACCCGCGCCGGCCCGGCCGCGTGCCCGGGCCTGACTTGCACTGGTTTAGTGTGTCAACGCGTCGAGTAGGTTTCTGGCCTCGTCGGTGATTTCTGGCTGGGCGGTGATGTGCTGGCCGGCGATCGAGATGGTCACTTCTCGTAGCGGGCGCAGGAT
>NZ_JALLAL010000133.1:0-741 GCF_023062615.1 Brachybacterium sp. Marseille-Q7125
AGTGGAACCCGACCGCCCGCAACGGACACTGCGACGATCTGTCATACCCGAATGCCACAATCAGCAGCTGAACACCGGCAAAGACGCCGACCGCGACCGCTCACCAGCCCGATGAAAGATCGAGGCTGCCCGGCTGTACATCATCGAGTCCCATCACGCACCCCCTTTCCGGCGCCACATCGAACCTTTCCGAACACCTCCATGATCCCACTCAAACCCCACCCACGGAAGGCCTCGCAGCAAATGTGGACAAATTTGTGGATAAACCCCCACTGTGGAGGAAAGGCCGCAATGTCCCTCCACATCTCACGGCGAATTCACCGCGGCGCACAGGCCGCCATCCACAGTCATATCCACAGGTGGACGACTTATCCACTGCCCATGCCTCGTCTGTCGGAGGCGTGTGGTAGTGGGGACTCTGCACCTATCGCGCCGTGTTGCGGGCCTTTGGTGTAAGGCTGTGGAATGACTCTTCGGCACCGCATCGGGGGTGTCGAAATAGTGTTCGATACGCGCCCCGAGTCCCTGGTGTCACCTGCTGCGCGTTACCGGCTCGCGCGGCAGGGTCCTCCGCGGCGCTGGAGCCTGTGGCCCGACGTCGCGCGGCACTGGTTTCCGCAGCGCCGCGCGGTACGGCTGCTGTCTCCTTTTCACATCTCTCGCCGCCGCCGACTCCCCTCTTCTGTGTTTCTCTCCCCTCCCCTTCCCTCTATTTAATCCTTTTCTTTCTCTTTCCTTCTT
>NZ_JALLAL010000134.1:0-725 GCF_023062615.1 Brachybacterium sp. Marseille-Q7125
CGTGGTTCGGTGCTGGCCTGCAGCAGGAGCATCCCACCCAGCAGCGCAATGTCGAGGTGTTCACCTCCCCAGACATGGACGGCACCGCGTGCCTGCAGGTCACCGGCCCCGTCCCGGAGATCACCGCACTCGGCCACCGACTCGACGCTGCTGCGCGGGCGGTGCAGACCGCGCAGCGCCAGGCGCTGGCGGAGGCTGGCGGTGATCGCAGCGGGGGCAGCGGCACGGGCACTGCGGGGTCGTTGGGCCCTGCCTTCTTTCCGTTCGACGTGTTCGGCACTGTCGCGGAGACCGGTAGGCCTATGAGTCTCGCGGCGCTGCGTTACGCGATCCTGACCCGCACCGCGTTCGGGACCGACGGTATTGAGGTGCCCGAGTCCGGGTTCCGGATCAACGTGACCGTGCCCGTGATGACGCTGCTGGGTGAGTCGGAGGCTCCGGGTGAGGTGGATGGGGCGCATCCGATCCCGCCCGCCATGGCCCGTGACCTCGTGGTGAACGCCCCGGTGTTCCACCGGGTGCTGACCGATCCCGTGGACGGCAGTTTCCTGCCCCGGGCGGCGAAGACCTATCAGGTGAGTCGGTCGATGCAGGAGTTGCGGGCCTGTCAAATGGTGTGTGTAAGGGGTGTGGCACCACCCCCTGAAGGAGACACACTGTGACGATTGACGCCATGCCGAAGATGAGCGCCGAGGAGCGCGCTGAGCGTCGTAGAAAGCAGGCCG
>NZ_JALLAL010000135.1:0-697 GCF_023062615.1 Brachybacterium sp. Marseille-Q7125
GAGGGCAGGGCCAGCAGCCCGGTGAACCCGCTCATCCGCTCCACCAGCGTCGCCGCGCACGAGGTGCCGTTCTTCCCGATAATCAGGTCACCCTCCCAGTGCCCCGGCACCCGACGCTGGGCGGCGTCCTCACCTCGCTGCGCGATCGGGACCATACCTACGACTGGGCCACCACGCGTCCGCCCGGTCGTACGTGGTCGGCGCTTGGTCCGCTTGGACTGCAGGAAGATGCCCTTGCGGGCGAGCTCACCCTTCGGCATCGCGTAGATGTACTGGTAGATAGCCTCACCGGAGACGGTTCGACCGCGTGCGTCAGGAGAGTTCGCCATGCGTTCAACGGTCGGGTCTGCGGCCTCCAGACGCAACCGGCCCGCTATCTCGTTCGGCGTCCAGGACGCGGCCAGGTCGGCATCCACCCTCGCCTGCAGCACCGGATCCCCCGCGACCTTCCGCTGCTGCGGGCGAGCCCGCCGACGCTGCGCTTTGACGTCTGCGGTCACGGCCTGGTAGCCGCGGGTCTTCGTCGAGTTCCGGCGAAGCTCCCGCGAGATCACCGACGGGCAACGCCCCAGGTGACGGGCGATCCTCCGCACCGACCAGCCCGCTTTCGAGGCCGTCGAGATCTCCGACCTGTCACTGAACGACAACCCCACCCGCGCCATCCGCACACTCCACCGATCAGACCCCCGCCGACCGG
>NZ_JALLAL010000136.1:0-674 GCF_023062615.1 Brachybacterium sp. Marseille-Q7125
ATTAAACGCTGCTTCTGCAATACCTGCATCAAATGGCCGTAATACACCACTAGCAATAACATCAGAAGAACTATACGAACTTCTAGAACCTTATGGAGATGCTGCATTACGTGCACAAAAAGCTGTTGCAGTTGCTGTTGAAGTTCACTGCGCTCATGGCTATCTGGTTAGTAGTTTTATATCACAAAGAACAACTAAGCGTGTAGATGAGTTTGGTGGATGTTTTGAAAATAGAATGAGATTACCTCGTCTTATCATTGAAAATATACGTAAAAAAGTAGGAAATTCTCTAGCAATATTATGTCGTATAAACAGCACTGATGATGTTCCAGGAGGAATTGATGTACACGATAGTTCAGTAATAGCAGCATATCTAGAAGATTGTGGAATAGATGGACTTCATGTTTCACGTAGTATACATATACATGATGAATATATGTGGGCTCCTACGACTTTACATGCTGGATTCAGTGCAGAATTAGTTACTGAAATAAAAAAAGCTGTTAGTATACAAGTAATAGCCGTTGGACGTTATCCACATCTTTAGTTTTCTCAGTTAATGGTCAGCCAAGGAAGATCTGATTTAGTAGCATCCGGGAGACCAAGCGTGGTTTACAAGGCACTGCCTCCGCCTCACCGAGACCCTCGCCGCGGAGCCGACGCTCGAGCTCGTC
>NZ_JALLAL010000137.1:0-672 GCF_023062615.1 Brachybacterium sp. Marseille-Q7125
GTCGGCGACAGCTCGAGGGACTCGACTTCGAGGCCCCGCCGCGCTGGTCTCGGCCGGCGGCGGTCGCCCGTCCCCGCCCCCCCCGTCCGCCGCCGCGGTGCTGCCGGTCCGCCGCCGCGCCTCGCACCCCCGTCCCCCCAGCTCTGCCCGCCGGGCACCATCGCGCCGCCGCTCCCGCCCCGTCTGTGCGTCCCCCCCCCCGCCCCCCCCCCCCCCCCCGCACCCCCGCCCCTCGCCCCCGCCCCCCCCCCCCCTCCCGCCCCCGCCCCCCCCCCCCCCACCCCCCCCCCCCCCCCCCCCCTCCCCCTCCCCCCCCCCCCCCCCCCCCCCCTCCCCCCCCCCCCTCCCCCCCCTCCCCCCCCCCCCCCCCTCCCTCCCCCCCCCCCCCCCCCCCCCCCCCCCCCTCCCCCCCCCCCTCCCCTCCCCCCCCCCCCCCCCCCCCCCCTCCCCCTCCCCCCCCCCCCCCTCCCCCCCCCGCCCCCCCCCCGCCCCTCCCCCCCCCCCCCCCTCCCCCTCCTCCCCCCCCCGCCCCCCCCCACCCCCCCCCCCCCCACCCCCCACCCCCCCCCCCGCCCCCCCCCCCTCCCCCCTCCCCCTCCCCCCTCCTCCTCTCCCCTCCCTCCTCTCCCTCTCTCTTTTCTTCTCCTCTCCTTCCCCCCCCTTCCTCTCCTC
>NZ_JALLAL010000138.1:0-670 GCF_023062615.1 Brachybacterium sp. Marseille-Q7125
GGACACCTGAAAGGTGCTCCTTCCAGTGGATGGCTACGAGTCTGAACAACCCGTATCATCCCAGGTCAGGAGCATCTTTCTCTATGTCGTCCACCAGTCGAAACCACACCTCGATGAAATCTCGAGGGCAGAGCTGGTTCGCGGCCGGTGAGCCGCGGCGAGGGCGCGTCGCGTGTCCCGCGTACGGGTGGGCGCGGGAAGGATGCGGCGGCCGCTCCCGCTGGCCCTCCGCGCAGGATCATCCGTGGGCGCGGCGCCACCACGCCCGCGATGGCGGCGGTGCGCTCCGGCTCGGAGGCGGACTGTGATGAAGCCCAGCTCATGGTCCGGGTGCAGGAACGCCGTCGCCTCGCCGGCACTCTCTACGCCGAGGAGGTCCGGGACCTGGCGCTGCTGTGGACCGTGGACGACGACCATCCCGGTGAGGCGGATGAGTTGGCGGTCAACTGCTTGATCGCCGCCGCCGGTTTGCGGTCGAAGGTCGGGCGTGCGGAGGGGAAGCTGCGCGATGCCGTCCACGCCACTCGTGACCTGCCCCTGTGCCTGGATCTCGTCGCGGGTGGTGTGTTGCCGGTGGAGTGGTTTGAGTGGTTGATCCGCTCCACCTGTCGCCTCGAGCCTGAGCAGCGTCGTCAGGTTGATGATGTGGTCGCTGAGTGGGACCTCGCCG
>NZ_JALLAL010000139.1:0-648 GCF_023062615.1 Brachybacterium sp. Marseille-Q7125
GGATGAGGGTAGAGGGGCGGGCGGCGCGGGGGCGAGGGGTTTTCTGTGCTGGTCAGGGGCCCCCGGCAATCCCGGAGTCATCCGTCACGGGGTCGCTCGCTGATAGCCCGAGCATCTCGGCAACCTTGGCCATTGTCCGGTCGTGGGTGACGGCCTCCACCTCCTCGGCACCGGAGCGCAATGCGCTGGCCAGGTGGATTGCATCGAGAGTCTTCACGGAGGGGATGATCGCCTCCGCCTCGAGCAGCACGGCATTGTCCAGTGGTAGCAAGGAGAGGTGGTCGGTGATGCGGTCTCGCAGGGAGAGCGGCTGTCCCACGCGTCGGAGGACCCGGGTGATCTCTGTGCGCAGCAGACGCGAGGACATCAGCACCTCGCCCTTCTCCGTCACCGTCTCGAACTACTCGGCGGCAGCCGGGGAGTGCCCGAGGATGATGCGCAAGGCGACCGATGAGTCGAGGTAGTAAGCCCTCACCAGTCCCCCTTCATGTCATCGAGGAACTCGTCCATCGTCATACCGTTGGGCTTGCCCGCAAGTTGTTGACGGTTGATCAAGCTGCTTGGGCTTGATCTGCGTGTTCTTCGGTTTTGGCCTGGTCGCGTTTGATGGCGTTCTCGAACGCGACCGGGCTGGTGTAGTCGAGGCTG
>NZ_JALLAL010000013.1:0-64422 GCF_023062615.1 Brachybacterium sp. Marseille-Q7125
CAGTGCCCGGGCCGGGCCGGGCCCCCCGGGCCGCGGGGGGGGGGGGGGGCGAGGGGCCCACCGCAATCGTCGCCGCGGAGGTGGAGGCCCCGGGTGCGGTGCACCTGTCCGGCGCCGCCGCCCGGGGCCGGTGCACGCGCGCAGCAGAGCCCAGACGCGCGCCCAGGGCGGCCCGCGGGGAGGCGTACAGGTGACAGGGCCGCAGCGAGGCGGCGAGCGCGGAGGCGGGGGGCATGGCGTCAGAGCGGAGGGCGGACCCGGAGGAGCTGCAGAAGCAGATGGCGCAGGCGGCGGCGGGCCCGGGTGACGGCCACGTACATGAGCCGACGGTCCTCCCGTAGCGATTCCTCTCCCTCGGCCAGGCGGTACTGCTCGAGCAGCGCCTCGGCATCAACCTGCGTATCGGCGGCGTCCCAGGCGAGCTCCGGCAGGGTTTCGGCGTCGCCGCGCAGGGCGGTGGGGACGCTCGCGGTCCGCAGCGGACCCAGCCACCCGTCGGCCGGGATCCGCACCCGGCCGTGCTCATCGGTCTTCGCGCGCCGCAGGTCATAGGAGGGGACGGTCCCTTCGGTGAGTCCCGCGACCGCGACGAGATCCCATTCCAGACCCTTGGCGGAGTGCATGGTCACGATGGTCACGGCCGATGGGTCGGGGCTCTCCTCTCCGGCGGCGGCGACCGCGAGACCCGCCTCCTCGTCTTCGCTGATCTCGAGCAGGTCGAGGTAGGCACCGAGGTCACCGCGGCGGGCCGTCGCCTCGAATCCGGCGGCATGCTCGCGCAGCGCCTCGAGGTCGGCGAGAGCCCGGGAGCTGCCGTCACGCTCAAGCAGGGTGAGGTCGAGGTCGAGGGCGCGCACCGCGGCGGTGAGGAGGTCCGGCAGCGGCAGGGGCAGCAGGCGGCGCATCCGGCGCAGGAGGTCCTGAAGCTGCAGCAGACGCTCACGGCCGGTGGCACTGAGGGCACGCCCGGCGGGGTCGGTCCATTCGCGCGGCGGCAGGTCGTCCACGGCATCCAGCAGGGTGACGTCCTCGGCGTCGTCGTGGGCGGTGGGGTCGCGGTCGCTGCGGCGTCGCGACGCCAGATGCGATTGCCAGCGCCCCAAGACGGCGAGGTCGCGCACGCCCAGGCGGAAGCGGGGGCCGGTGAGCAGGCGCATGAGGGCATCGCCGCGGGCGGGGTCGTGGGCGGCGGTGAGCAGGGCCCGCACATCGGCGACTTCGGGGCGGTGCAGCAGCCCGCCGAGTCCCACCACATGCACCGCCAGTCCCCGGGAGGTGAGGCCGTCGACGAGCGGGGGGATCTGGCGGCGGGCCCGGACGAGGACCGCGGCGGTGGAGGGCTGGGCGGGGTCGGGGTCTTCGGCGCGGCGCGCCAGCACCCAGTCGGCAATCGCGTGCGCCTCGGCGATCTCATCGGCCGTCTCGATGATCTCGCAGGCCCCCTCCCCTGCACCGGGCCGCGGCTGCAGCTCGGGAATGGTTACGCCGCCGCCGGCGCTGCGCAGTGGGCCGGCGAGGCGGTTCGCGACGGCGAGGACCGCCTGGTCGTTGCGCCAGGAGGTGGACAGGCTGCGCTGCAGCACGGGCTGCTCAGGGCTCGCGAAGGCGGTTGCGAAGGAGGCGAGGGAGGCGGCGGAGGCGCCGCGCCAGCCGTAGATCGCCTGCTGCGGATCTCCGACGGCGCAGGCGGCATGGCCGGCGCCGAAGAGGTCGGCGAGCATGCGCAGCTGCGCGATCGAGGTGTCCTGGAACTCATCGAGCAGCACCACGCGGTGCAGGCGGCGGGCGGTCTGGGCGGCTGCGGGGACCTCCCGGGCGACGCGCGCGGCGAGCGCCACCTGGTCGGCGAAATCGAGGGCGCTCGTGGTGGTGCGCACGTCGGCGAAGCGCTCCAGCAGGGGGATGAGGTCGAGTCGCCCTTCGAGGGCGCGCAGCGCGGAGGCGACGGTCCGCGGGGTGGTGCGGCGCCGCCCTTCGGCCTGCAGGGGGATGGAGCTGAGGTGGTGGTGGATCTGCTGCAGGTGCTCACGCAGCTGGGCAGGAGTGACGAGGTGGTCGGCGAGGGAGGAGGTGAGCGAGATGAGGGCCGCGGTGAGGGTGGCCGGGGAGGCGTCCAGTTCGAGGGAGTCATCCCAGCTTTCGACGATGCTGTGGGCCAGCTGCCAGGAGGCGGAGGTGGACATCATGGTCAGCTCGGGGTCGATCCCGACGGCGAGGGCGTGCTCGCGCACCAGGTCCAGGGCGAAGCCGTTGTAGGTGTGGACCACGGGGCGCTGCCCGATGAGGTCATCGCTGCCGCGTTCGAGCCCGGGCGGCAGCGTGAGCCCTTCTGCCTGCATCGCCTGGGTGAGGGTGGCAAGGCGCCGGGAGATCCGTTCGGCGAGCTCGTGGGCGGCTTTGCGGGTGAAGGTCAGGCCCAGCACCTGGCGGGGTTCGACGATGCCGTTGGCGATCAGCCACACCACGCGGGAGGCCATGGTCTCGGTTTTGCCGGAGCCGGCTCCGGCGACCACGAGCATCGGGGCGAGCGGCGCTTCGATGACGGCGGTCTGCTCTGCGGTGGGCGGGGGCATCTCGAGCAGGGCGGCGAGCTGTGCAGCGCTGTGGCGGGGGGTCATAGCTGCTCCCCTTCGTCCTGGAGCGGGCAGGAGCTGCGGACGGCGCAGCGGCTGCAGTGCGGATTCCGTCGCGCCGTCACCGTCGGCCCGGAGACTTCGCGGGCCACTTCGGTGACGACGGTGTCGAACCAGGTGGGGTCCTCGGCGCGGGTGAGGGCGCCCTGGGTGCGCACGGCGGCGCGGCGGGTTCCGGTGCCGACGTACACCAGCTGCGCCCCGTTGAGTCTCTCCCCGGCGCCTGCTCCGAGCTGCTCGTCCAGGGCGCCGTCGCGCACGGCCGCCTGGTAGGCCGCAAGCTGCAGGTCCTCTTCGGCTTGGGCGGCGGTCTTGGGGCTGCGGCCGGTCTTGAGGTCCACCACCCGCAGGCCCGTCTCATCACCCTCGATGCGGTCGATCGTGCCGCGCAGGTGCACTGGCCCGAGTTCGAGAGTGAAGGGGGCTTCGATCGCGCGGGGCTGTCCGGCGCCGCGCAGATGTTCGGCCAGCAGCAGGGCGGCGTCCTCGGCGTGGCGGATCCGGCGCCGCCCGGACCACGTGACGGAGCCGGGGACGGCGCGCAGCAAGCTGTGCAGCTCGCCGAGCAGATCGGTGTGCGCCTGCTCGGTGTCCGGCACCCCGGCGGGGTGTCGCTGGGCCAGCAGGTGCAGGGCGGTGCCGATCAGCGGGGCGGGGCTGCCGGCCCGGGTGCCGCCGGAGCGTTCGAACAGCCAGGCGCGTGGGCAGGCGGCGGCGCGTTCCAGGGCTGACGGGGACAGGGTCGGTGCGGTTCCCGCGTCCTGCAGCGGCTCGACGGAGCTGGGGGGCTGGTGGTACCAGTGGGCGGGGTCGGTGCCGGAGGCGCCGGAGCGCCCGAGCTGGGCGAGAGCGCGGGCGGCATCAGCGGCCGCAGCGGGGTCATCTCCATGCAGGCGGGTGCGCAGCGCGGCGACGAGGCGGCGCACATCGGGGGCGGGCCCGGGGTCTGCGCGCAGGTCGTCTTCACCCACCCAGGGCGGCGCCGCCGCGGGGTCCGCGGCGATGCGTTCGAGCACCTCCACGAGGGCGGAGGGCTCGCCGTGCTCGTCCTCGACCGCGGTGATCAGCACGCGGCAGCGGGCGCGGGAGAGGGCGCTGAGGACCAGCCGCAGCTCATCGGCCAGCACCTGTTGGCGCTGCAGGGCCCGCAGCGCCTCGATGTTCTCGGGCACCTCCTGTTCGCCGCGCACTCCGGCTATCAGCGACAGCTCCGTGGCGCCGAAGAGGGTGGAGCGCAGTCGCAGATCCGGCCACGCGCCCTCCTGGACGCGGGCGAGCACCACGGTGTCGCGATGCTCGCCGGCGAGCTGGGCGGGGGTGAGCACAGCGACGCGCCCGCGGGCGGGGGTGGCGGCGGCGAGGGTGTCCTCGACCACGGCCTGGGCGCGGATCTGTTCGATGAGCTCCCCGGCCCCGGCGCCGGGCCGACGGTCGGTGAGGCGCTCGGCCGCGGCGAACAGCTCCAGCAGCGCATCCAGCCGCCCGGCGGCCAGGCGTGCCCGGGCCCCGTCGGCATCGGCGGCATCGCCCAGTGCGGCATGCCGCCAGCCGGTGGCGAGCCGTGCCGCGTCCCAGGTGTGCCACAGCACCTGTTCGGCGGGCTCGTCGCGATGCTCGCGGGCGGCGCGGAGCATGGCGCGTACGCGGTGCACGGGGGCCGCGGCACGGTCGCGCTCGGCGGGGTCGGGCAGGCCCGGCACCTCGTCGTCGACCAGCGCACGAGCCAGCAGCTCCTCGCTGCGGGGGCCGTTCTCTGGCCCGTCGCCCGGTGCGGGGTCCGCCGCCGCGGCGCGGTCGCGGTGGGCGCTCAGCAGCAGGCGCCGGATGCGGCGCAGGCGCAGCGCGTCGGCGTCCCCGAAGGGGCCGCGCAGCAGCGCAGTGGCGGTCGCGGGATCGGGGCGGGCCCCCTCCCCTGCTTGGCCGAGTTCGAGGATGGTCAGCAGGTCGGCGATCACCGGCACGTCGCGCAGCGGCTGTGGCCGATGGGGCACATGGACGCGCAGCCCGGTGCGGGCCAGCAGCTCGGCGACATCCGCGACGGCGGCCCCGGAGCGGCACACCACCGCCATGTCATCGAGCGGGACGCCCTGGCCGTGGTGCAGGTCGCGCAGCACGGAGCCGATCAATCGCGCCTCATCGAGCGCATCCCGGGCGCGCAGGACCGCCAGGCCCCCGGGCGCGCCCGTGCGGGGCCGACGGGAGCGTGCCGGGGCACCGGCGAGCGGGAGACGCCCGCGCAGTGCATCGACCACCGCCGCGGGCCCGTCCTGCTGTGCGCGGGAGCTCTCGAGCAGCACCTCCTGCGGGCCACCCTGCTGGCCCCCCGGCGAGCCGGTGAGACGTTCACGCAGGCGCGCCGCCGCATCGGGCAGGGCGCCACGGAAGGTGTCCACGGCGGTATCAGGACTGGAGAGGACGAGCAGGCGGGCTCCGGCATCGGCGAGCGCGAGCAGCAGTTCGACGCCGGCCGCGGTGAGGTCCTGGGCGTCGTCGATGATCACGGCGCGGGCGGGCGGGGGGCTGAGCGGGTCCGCGGCCAGGTGGCCGACGGCGCGGCGCAGCAGCGCTCCGGAGTCCAGGCGCTCTCCCGCGTCCAGGGCTGAGGCGGCCTCGAGGTCGAGCACGCCGAGGTAGTCGCGCTGGATCGCGGCGGCGTCGACCCAGGCGGGGCGCCCCCGGTCGCGGCCCAGCTGCTCGAGGTCAGCGGGGGTGAGCCCCAGCTCCGCGGCGCGAGTGAGGAGGTCCCGCAGCTCGGTGCGGAAGCCGGGGAGGGCGCGGGCGGCCGGATCGGTGCTGAGGTACCAGTCCTCCCGCAGCGCGATCAGCTCCCCCAGCAGCGCATCCTGCTCGGCCCCGGTGACCAGGGTGGGCTCGGGGGCGCCGCGGCGCCGCGCGGCGGTGCGGCAGATCGAGAACCCGAGGGCCGACGGGGTCATCACCGACACGCCGCCTTCCCCGGCCGCGCCCAGCGCATCACGCAGGATCCCGGCGTTGCGGCGGCGCGGCGCCACCAGCAGCGTGTCCTCCCCGCGGGCGCGCGCCTGCGTGGCAGCGCACAGCGCCAGGGCCGTGCGGCCCGCGCCGGGGGCGGCGTGGACGATCATGCTGCGTCCGGCCAGGAACGTCTCGAGCGCGGTGGCCTGCGCGGCATCGAGCTGCGCGGCATCGAGCACGGGCGGCAGGGCGCCCAGATCAGGGCCCAGCAGCCTGATCTGCTCACCGTCGGCCCGCTGGCCGTCTCGTCTTGCGCGCATGCCCCCATTGCACCGCATGGTCCTGACAACGCTGCACACCGCTGGTCGGCCAGGCAACTCGCTGGTCGGCTCGGGGCCATGTGAACGAATCGGCGGACACGCGGCGGTACAGTAGCGGAGCCCTACGTTCTCCATGCCGCTGCGGCGGCGTGCTCCCCGAAGTCCCGGAGGCCCTCGTGTCGACTCCCCCCACGGTCCGACTGCCGCGCGCCGAGCGTCGTGCCCAGCTGCTCGAGGTCGCCACCGAGGTGTTCACGGCTAACGGCTACCAGGCCACCTCGATGGATGACATCGCCAAGGCCGCCGGCGTCACCAAACCTGTGCTCTACCAGCATTTCGACACCAAGGAGACGCTGTTCGTCGAGGTCCTGGGGATCGTCGGCGAGCGCATGCTGGCCGAGGTGCGGGCGCTGGAGGCGCCGGACATGCGGCCGCGCGAGCGGATCCGGCACGGCCTGCTGCGCTTCTACCGCTTCATCTCCCTGGAGAACTCGCTGCGGCTGTTCACCGGCCAGGAGGCGGTCTCCGATGCGGTGCGCGCACGGATGACCGAGGTACTCGATGAGATGGCGCTCGAGCTGGGCCGGGTGCTCATGACCATCCGACACCTGTCCACCGAGGAGGCCCGCGTGCTGGGCCGTGGCCTGATCTCCTACACCCAGCTGGCCGGGCAGCTGCTGCACGAGGCGTCCGATGACGCCGCACGGGAGGAGATCCTGGAGACGATGGTCACGATCATCTTCAGCGGCGTCTCCGGGTTCCGGATGCGTGATGGCGTGCTGGACGACGAGGGCCGCACCACGCGCTGACCCCCGTCGCGAGCAGCGCGGCCTCATCGGGTGCATCGCGCCCACCTGCCATCGGACTGTGGCATCTCATGCCTGCTCGGACGCACAGCCCGAGAACGTGCGCGACGCGTAGACTCCCCGCTGACCACCACAGCGACCCGCCCGCGGGCGGAGGAGAGGACAGCCCCATGGAGATCCGCATCGGCATCCAGCACTCGCCCCGCGAGATCGTCGTCGAGTCCACCGAGGAGGCCGACGCTGTGCTCGAGCGTCTGAGCGCCGCGGTGTCCGACGGCGCCCCCGTCACCCTCACGGACGACAAGGGCCGCACCGTCCTGATCCCCGGGGCGAAGGTCGCCTACGCGGAGGTGTCCACGGAAGAGCCCCGCCGCGTCGGCTTCCTCGGCTGACCGATGACCGTGCCGGAGGAGGAAGCGGCGAACACCCCGGGTCCCCCGTCCACAACACCGGACGGCTCGGCGCCCGCCCAGCAGTCCGCGCCCGCCCAGGAGCCGTCTTCCCCGCGGCGGGGACGGCGTGCTCTCAGCGTCCTGACCACGGTCCTGGTCGGGGTGCTCGGGGCGATGGTGGGCCTGCTGCTGGTGCCCTCGACGCCCGTGGACGTCGGGCCGCTGCACGCGACCGTGCATCTGCGGCCCTCCCTCGACTCCGCCACGGTCCTCCTGCTGCCTCCCGTGGGCGAGGTGGCCTTCGACTCCCACACCGCACCGGTGCGCATCGAGGCGACGGTGCAGAGCGTCGACATCGAGAAGGCGCAGGACCTGTTCACCTCGATGGAAGGACTGCGGGAGCTGCAGCGCACCGCCCCGGAGGCGATCACCGCAGCGGCCGCACAGAACGCGGTGCTGAACGCCCTGTTCGCCGCGGCCGGGGCAGGTCTGGCGGTGGGCCTGACGTTCCGGCGGGTACGACGGGCGCTGATCGCCGCCGGCTCCACTGTCGCGGTGGTCGGGGTGTCCGTCGGCGCGACGGCCGTGACCTTCTCTCCGCACTCCCTCGCGCAGCCGCGCTTTGAGGGGCTGCTCTCCCAGGCCGCGTATATCGCGGACCTGGGGCAGGGCAAGGCGATCGACTACCAGAACTACCGCGACACCCTCGCGGAGTTCGTCGGACAGGTCTCGGCGCTGTACATCGCCGCGGACTCCCTGCCGGCGGGGCTGGATCGCGAGAACGTGATCACCGTGTTGCATGTCTCGGACATCCACGACAATCCGCAGGCCTACGACGTCATCGACCAGCTCAACGGCCAGTTCGACATCGACCTGGTGATCGACACCGGGGACATCGTCTCCTGGGGCACGCCGCTCGAGAACGAGCTGCTGCACCGCATCGGCTCACTGGATGTGCCGTACGTGTACATCAGCGGAAACCATGACGGGCAGGCTGCGGCGGAGGTCATCGAGTCCCAGCCCAACGCGACAGTGCTGGACAACGAGATCGAAGAGGTCGCGGGGCTGACGATCGCCGGGATCGGCGACCCCCGTTTTGCGGCCGATGACGACTCCGATGCGGGCGGCTGGCGCGAGGGCGATCAGGCGGTCATCGCGAGCGTGTTCCAGCTGGGCGAGACCATTGAGGCCCATAACGCCGAGAACCCCGATAATCCCGTGGACATCGCGCTGATCCACGACCCGACGAAGCCGGAGGGCATGCTGGGGCGGGTCCCGCTGGTGCTGTCCGGGCATATGCACACCTCCTCCGTGGAGCAGGACCGTGAGGGCTCGGGCACCGAGTGGATGACCGTCGGCTCCACCGGTGGGGCGCTCGCCTCCGGGGGTGTGCAGCCGGTGCTGCGCGGCGAGGATCCGCTGGACCTCACGGCCCGGATGCTCTACTTCGATGCCGAGACCAAGCGGCTTGTGGCCTATGACGACATCGTCATGGGGGGCCTGGGCCTGGTGTCGGTGTCGATCCAGCGCGCGCAGGAGAGCCGCGAGGAGCTGGAGCTGACGATCCCTGAGGGCGCCGAGACCCCGGAGGGCACGATCCCGCCGGAGCAGGAGGTCGAGCCCGGCGAGGGCCTGCCCGATGAGGATCGCGTGACGCCGACCGACCCGATCAGCCCGCTGCCGAGCGACGGCGGCGGCGCCGAGAGCCGGGATCCGCAGGACGGCACCGATGGGCAGGGCGGCGCCGATGGCCAGGACGGCGCCGACGCGCAGGGCGGCGGGGAGGACGCGGAGCAGCGCGCGGGGTGACCCGTGTCGCCTCCGGGCGGAAGGGGTGGGGCCGGGCTATACGATGGCCGGGACCATTCGAGACCCAGAGAGATCCACGGTGACACAGACCAATCCCCGCACCGACGAGGCCGTGTCGGCCTCCTCCGCCGTCGAGCCCAGCTCCGGCGCCCCCGCTCCCCAGCCCCAGCAGACCTTCGCGGACTTCGATGTCCGCTCTGACATCGTCGAGGCGCTCGCCGAGCAGGGCATCGTCCACCCCTTTCCGATCCAGTCGCTGACCCTGCCGGTCGCACTGAAGGGCCGCGACATCATCGGCCAGGCCAAGACCGGCACCGGCAAGACGCTGGGCTTCGGCATCCCGCTGCTGCAGAACACCGTCGCACCGGGCGAGCCGAACCCGCAGGGCCGCACGATCGATAAGCCCCAGGCCCTCGTGGTGCTGCCCACGCGCGAACTCGCCGTGCAGGTGGCGCAGGATCTGCAGGCCGCCTCCGCCAAGCGCACCGTGCGCGTGCTGACCGTCTACGGCGGGCGTGCCTATGAACCGCAGATCGAGGCCCTGGCCAAGGGCATCGATGTCGTGGTGGGCACGCCGGGCCGTCTCATCGACCTGATGCGCCAGAAGCACCTGGACCTCTCACAGGTCTCCACCGTGGTGCTCGACGAGGCCGATGAGATGCTGGACCTGGGCTTCCTCGAGGACATCGAAAAGCTCATGCAGGCGGTGCCGACGAATCGGCAGACGATGCTGTTCTCCGCCACCATGCCGGGGCCGATCATGGCGCTGGCGCGGCGATTCATGCTGCAGCCCACGCATATCCGCGCCCACGACCCCTCGGACACCGCCCGCACCAAGGCGGACATCAAGCAGGTGGTCTACCGCGCGCATCAGCTCGACAAGATCGAGGTGATGGCACGGGTGCTGCAGGCGCGCGGCCGCGGGCTGACGATCGTCTTCATGCGCACCAAGCGCCAGGCGGACCGCGTGGCCGGTGACCTGGCCGATCGCGGCTTCGCCGCCGCGCCCCTGCACGGTGACCTGGGCCAGGGGGCGCGTGAGCAGGCGCTGCGCGCCTTCCGCAACGGCAAGATCGACGTGCTGGTGGCGACCGATGTGGCCGCGCGCGGCATCGACGTCGAGGACGTCACCCACGTGGTGAACTGGAACTGCCCGGACGATGACAAGACGTACCTGCACCGCACGGGCCGCACCGGGCGCGCGGGCAAGAAGGGCACCGCGATCACGTTCGTGGACTGGGAGGACCTGGCGCGCTGGGCGCTGATCGCCCGCCAGCTGGGGCTGGAGTCCACCGAAGCGGTCGAGACGTACTCGACGTCCGAGCATCTGTTCACGGACCTAGACATCCCCACCGAGGCCAAGGGCACCCTGCCCAAGGATCAGCGCACCCGCGCCGGTCTGGACGCGGAGGAGATCGAGGACCTGGGCGGCCCGGACTCCCGTCGGCGCGAGCAGCGCGGCGGTGGGGACGGCGGTCGCGGAGGCCGGGGCGGTCGGGATGGCGGCCGCGGTGGTCGCTCCGGTGGCCGTGGCGGTCGTGGCGACGCGCAGGGTGAGGGCGAGGATTCCGGTGAGGGCCGCTCTGAGCAGCCGCGCCGCAAGCGGTCCCGCTCGCGCACCCGCCGCGTGAACGGCGAGGTCGTGAGCCAGGAGCGCACCGGCGGCGAGGACGGCTCGAAGGGCGACGCCGAGAGCGGTGGCGCGTCCGGCGGCGAGCGCTCCGGCGCGCAGCAGGGCTCCGGCTCGGGCGAGCGCTCCGGCGAGGGGCGTCCCCGTCGGCGCCGTTCCCGCGGCGGTCGCGGCCGCGGCCGACGCGGCGGCAACCAGGGCGACCAGCAGCAGGGCAGCGAGCAGCAGGGCAGCACCGCAGGCAGCGACGACGCGCAGGACGCCTGAACCAGCCCCACACGCAGCCCGCCCAGCCCGCCCGCAACGCGCCCAGCGCGCCGCGGGCATCACCCACACATGTCCGGTTACGAGGCATGCGACACGCCCGCATGCCTCGGAACCGGACATGTGTGCATGCCAGGGAGCCCGGCAGGGAGCAGACGCAGCGTCGCGACCGCGCCCTGCGTCAGGAGCGGATCAGCCTCGTGCCGCTCGTTCCGCGCGCCTCGATCTGCTCGAGCACCTGCGGCGCGGTGAGGTTCTCCCCCAGCTCGTTCGGTTTGCCCTCGCCGTGGTGGTCGCTGCCGCCGGTGATCAGCAGATCGTGACGGCGGGCGAACTCACTTAGGCGCTCACGCTCATCGGGCCCGTGCTCACGGTGGTGCACCTCCACCCCATCGAGCCCGGCTGCCACCATCGCCTCGAGCAGCTCGAGCGGCAGCGCGTCCCCGCGGGTCACCGAGCCGGGGTGGGCTGCGATCGAGACGCCTCCAGCCTCACGGATGAGCTCGATCACCCGCACCGGGTCAGGCGCGTAGTACGGCACGTAGTAGGGGCCGCGCGGGGAGAGGATCTGCGCGAAGGCCTCGGAGCGGTCCGTCACCACGCCCTGGGCCACGAGCGCATCGGCGATATGGGGGCGCCCGATGACGGTCGAGTCGTCGGCCACCTGGGAGGTGACATCATCCCAGCGCAGCGGGTGATCCGTGCCGATGCGGTCCACCATGGCGCGAGCCCGCTCATCACGGGAGGCGCGGGCCCGGGCCATCTCCGCGGCGAGCCCCGTGTCCGCTGCAGGATCCGGCAGCAGGGCGAGGATGTGCACGCTGCGCCCGTCATACTCGGCGGAGACCTCGATGCCCGGCACCGCCGCGACGCCGCTCGCGGCGACCGCCTCCGGCAGCTCCTCCCAGCCCGCCACCGTGTCGTGATCGGTCAGCGCCAGCACGTCCAAGCCCGCTGCGGCGGCATCGGCGAACAGCTCCCGGACCGACGTGGTGCCGTCGGACCACGAGGAGTGGGAGTGCAGGTCGATCCGCGGGCGGAGCCCGACGTCCGGCTCATCACTCATGCCTCCAGCCTAGACCGGGGCGTGAGACCATCGGGGGGTGAGCACCGAGAAGCAGAACAGCATGACCACCACCGACGCGACCGCGGAGAAGAGCACCGACGAGCTCGCGAAGGATCTCTCCTCCCGCGGCGACACCCGCTCCCAGCGCCCCAACAGCGAGGCATTCCGCGAGTTCATCGCCTCCGGCTGGGATGAGACCGTCCCCGACGCCGACCGTCTGGAGGCCGCGGACTTCACGCCCGCCCGTCGTGACGCCCTGGTGCGCCGGATTCCCGCCACCCGCATGGTGCTGCCCGCCGGCGTGCTGAAGGTCCGTTCGAACGACACCGATTACCCCTTCCGCCCGGACACCGCCTTCGCGTACTACGCGGGGCTGGGGACCGATGAGGAGCCCGACAGCGTCCTGGTCGTCGAACCCTCCGCGGAGGACCCGGCGCGCGCGCAGGCCACGTACTTCTTCCGCCCCCGCGCCGGTTTCGACACCTCCGAGTTCTACGCCGATTCCCGCTATGGCGAGATGTGGGTGGGCCGCCGCCCCACCCTCACCGAGGCCGAGCAGCGCCTGGGCATCGAGGTGCGGCACATCGAGGAGCTGCGCGACCACCTGGCCAAGGACGTCGGCGCCCAGCTGTCCCTCGCCGTGATGCCGAGCGTGGATGCCGGCGTGGAGGAGATGGTGACCCAGATCCGCGAGCAGAACGGCCTGCCCACCGGCGATGAGGCCGCCGCGGAGAACGCCGCGCTGAAGGAGGCCGCAAGCGAGGCGCGCCTGGTCAAGGATGAGTACGAGATCCGCCAGATGCGCCGCGCCGTGGACGCCACCATCGCGGGCTTCGAGGACGTCATCCGACACCTGGACCGCGCCGTCGGCCATGAGCGCGGTGAGCGCGTCATCGAGGGGGTGTTCGCCGCGAACGCCCGCGCCGAGGGCAACGGCGTCGGCTACGACACGATCGCCGCGGCCGGTGACCATGCCTGCACCCTGCACTGGATCCGCAACGACGGCGCCGTGCACGCCGATGAGCTCGTGCTCATCGACGCGGGTGTCGAGGTGGACTCGCTGTACACCGCGGATGTGACCCGCACCCTGCCGGTCTCGGGCACCTTCTCCCCCACGCAGCGGAAGGTCTACGAAGCGGTGCTGAAGGCTGCGGATGCCTCCTTCGCGGTCGCGAAGCCGGGCGTGAAGTTCCGTGACTTGCACGCCGCGGCCATGGACGTGCTCGCCCCGATCCTCGAGGAGTGGGGCCTGCTGCCCGGCACCGCGGCGGAGTCCCTGGCCCCGGAGGGGCAATGGCATCGGCGCTGGATGCCACATGGCACAAGTCACCACCTGGGTATGGATGTGCATGACTGCGCGCAGGCCCGCCGCGAGATGTACCTGGATGCCGAGCTGGTGCCCGGCATGATCTTCACGATCGAACCGGGCCTGTACTTCAAGGAGAACGACCTGCTGGTGCCCGAGGAGCTGCGCGGCATCGGCGTGCGGATCGAGGATGACGTGCTGGTGACCGAGGACGGCGTGGAGAACCTCTCCGCCGCTGCGCCCCGCACCGCCGATGACGTAGAGGCGTGGATGGCCTCCCTGCGCCGATGAGCACCTCCGCGCAGCAGCGCTTCTACGCCGCGCGCCTGGCCGGCACCACGGTCTTCGACCCCATCGGTGACGTGGTTGCCACGGTGCGGGACGTCGTCGTGGTGCCCGCGAGCCGCACGAGCGCGCGCGCTGTCGGTTTCGTGGTGGAGGTGGCGGGCAAGCGCCGTGTGTTCCTGCCCATCACGCGCGTGACCTCCATCTCCCCGGGCCAGGTGATCTCCACCGGGGTGCTGAATGTGCGGCGCTTCGAGAAGCGCACGGGCGAGCTGCTGGTGATCGCGGATCTGCTGGACCGCCGGGTGACCCTCGGGGACGGCTCCGGGGAGGCGACCGTGCTGGACATCGCCCTGGACCAGAACCGGCATCGCGACTGGGAGGTCTCGCGGCTGTACCTGCGGCGCCGACCCAAGGGCGGTTCGCTGACCCGCCTGGTCTCCCGCGGCGAGACGCTCACCGCCTCCCTCGAGGAGGTCTCCGGACTGTACGGCTCACAGGCTGAGCAGTCCGCGCACCTGCTGGCCGCCTCCTACCAGGACCTGAACCCGGCCGATCTCGCGGAGATCATCCAGGAGCTGGAGCCCAAGCGACGCATCGAGCTGGCAGGCGAACTGGCCGATGAACGCCTGGCGGACATCCTCGAGGAGCTGCCGGAGGACATCCGCGTGGAGGTCGTGACGGGGCTGGAGGCCTCCCGCGCGGCCGACGTGCTGGATGAGATGGATCCCGATGACGCGGCGGACCTCGTGCAGGAGCTGCCCGAGCCGGTGGCCGCCCAGCTGCTGAACCTCATGGAGCCGGAGGAGGCGGAGGATGTGCGCCGCCTGCTGGCCTATGACGAGTACACCGCCGGCGGCATGATGACCACCGAACCGCTGATCGTGGCACCGGAGACTCCGGTGGCGCACTGCCTGGCGATGATCAGCCGGGAGGCGGTCCATGCGGCCCTGGCCTCCACGGTGCATGTGTGCCGCTCCCCCTTGGAGACGCCGACCGGGAAGCTGCTGGGCATCGTCCACTTCCAGCAGCTGCTGCGGGAGCGCCCGGACCGGGCCGTCGGCGAGATCCTGGATGCCGACAAGGTGGTGCTTGAGCCCACCGCGCCGCTGTCCACGGTGACCCGTGAGATGGCGACCTACAACCTGGTGTCCCTGCCGGTGGTGGATGAGGACGGTCGGCTGCTGGGTGCCGTCACGGTCGATGACGTGCTGGATCACGTGCTGCCGGAGGACTGGCGCGAGCAGGATGAGCCGCAGCCGACGACCGGGCAGATCGACCTGTCGGAGATCGCGCGCGCCACGTCGCGAGAGGAGGACTGATTGATGGCCGAGCACAACCCCGCACCGCTGGATGATCCGGCGCCGCGCAGCGGTGGCCGTCTGCGGATCCCCTTCTCCGGCGATGCTTTCGGTCGCGGCGCAGAGGCTTTCGCCCGCATGATGGGTACGCCCGCCTTCCTGGTGGGCATGACGATTTTCTGTGCCGTGTGGCTGGGCTGGAACTCGCTGATGCCGGAGTCCGCGCAGTTCGATCCGCGGGCGCTGAACTTCACGCTGCTGACGCTGATCCTCTCGCTGCAGGCCTCCTACGCAGCGCCGCTGCTGCTGCTGGCGCAGAACCGGCAGGATGACCGCGACCGCGTGCAGGCTGAGCAGGATCGCCAGTCCAATGAGCGCAACCACGCCACCACCGACTACATCACCCGGGAGATCGCCTCGCTGCGCCTGGCGCTGAACGACGTGGCCACCCGCGACTTCGTGCGCGGCGAGCTGCGGGACCTGCTCGAGGAGATCGAGGAGGACAAGCAGCCCACGGACGCATCGGCCCCTGCTACGGCCCTGGATGCTGAGCAGCTGCGGGCCGTGCTGCGCGAAGAGGTCGAGGCGGCCCTCGCCGCCCGCTCGAGCGCTGCGCCGACTGCTCCGTCGGCCCCTCATGCATCCTCCGCGACCACCGCCCCGTCGGCCCCTGCGCCGCGCGATCAGGTGCAGCGCGATCAGGCCCCGAGCTCTGACACAGACCCCACCGCTCCCATCGACCCGAAGGAGACCGACGCCCGGTGACCCCCGCCGAGACCCCGGAGACCCCCGACACCCCTGGCACCGGGCAGCGCCCCGATGCCCCCACGGCCCCCGAGGCGGCCGATGCCAGCACTGCCCACACGACTGGGACGAGCAGTACGACCAGTACGCCCGGCACGTCCAGCCCGGCGCAGGATGACCGCGTCACGCGGATCCGCGCTGCCCTGGACGGGGTGATGGACCCGGAGATTCACCGCCCGATCACGGAGCTGGGCATGGTGGATGCGGTCGAGGTGGACGCCGGCGGGATCGCGCGCGTGCACGTGCTCGTCACGATCGAGGGCTGTCCGATGCGCGATCGGATCGAGCGGGAGACCGCGGAAGCCGCCGCGACCGTGCCGGGTCTTTCGCGCGTGGAGGTCACCAGCTCCGCGATGAGCGAGCAGCAGCGTCAGGAGCTCACCACGCGGCTGCGGCAGGGGCGTCGGCAGATCCCCTTCAACCAGCCCGGCTCGCTGACCCGCATCTTCGCGGTCTCCTCCGGGAAGGGCGGGGTGGGCAAGTCCACGGTGACGGCGAATCTCGCCGCCGCGATGGCGGCCGACGGGCTGCGGGTGGGCGTGATCGACGCGGATATCCACGGGTTTTCGATGCCCGGGATGTTCGGCATCACCGAGCAACCCACCAAGGTGGGTGACCTGCTGATGCCGCCCACCGCCCACGGCGTGGCGGTGATGAGCATCGGCATGTTCGTGCCCGAGGCGCAGGCGGTGGTGTGGCGCGGCCCCAAGATGCACCGGGCCATCGAACAGTTCGCCTCCGATGTGTTCTGGGGCGATCTGGATGTGCTGCTGCTGGACCTGCCGCCCGGCACCGGGGATGTGGCGATCTCGGTGGCGCAGCTGCTGCCGCAGGCCCAGATGGTGGTGGTGACCACCCCGCAGGTCTCCGCCGCGGCCGTCGCCGAACGGGTGGGCTCCCTCGCCTCCTCGACGAAGCAGCAGATCGCCGGGGTGGTGGAGAACATGGCGGGCCTGACCCTGCCCGATGGCACGGTGATGGACGTGTTCGGCACCGGCGGTGGGGACCGGGTGGCGCAGACCCTCGGCAAGGCCGTGGGGGCCGACGTTCCCGTCCTGGGACGCGTGGGCCTGGATCCGGCGCTGCGCGAGGGCGCCGACGGGGGTGTGCCGCTCGTGGTCTCCGCCCCGGGCTCCCCCACTGCGCAGGCGCTGCGGCAGGTGGCTCGCGCGCTGACTCGAGCGCCGCGGGGTCTGGCCGGAAAGAAGCTGCCGCTGAGCGTCAGCAGTCGCTGAGGGGTCGCCGCTACAGGGGGCCTGGTCGGCTCAGGTGGCCTCGTCGTCGAAGGGGGCCTGGTCGTCGAAGGGGGCCTAGTCGGCTCAGGTGGCCACGTCGAAGGGGGCCTGGCCGGCTCTGGTCGCCTCGGCGGCTCGTGACCTGGTCGGCTCAGGTGGCCTCGTCGTCGAAGGGGGCGCGCTGCGGGCCGGAGTCTTTCCGGGAGTTCTTCCGCCCGGAGCTGCTGGATGACCCGGCAGTTTTCTTGGCGCTGCCGACCGCGGCCCCGCCGGTGGCGATGCTCATCGCCTCCTTGTCCGGCAGCAGCTCCTCGAGGTTGGTGTCCCCCCAGGCCTCGCGGATGATGCGGCGGGGATCATACTGCCGGGGGTCGTATTTTTTGAGGTCCTCGATGGCGATGCCCATCTCGTCCTCGACGGTGTGGCGAGAGTCGTCCACCCAGCGCCGGACCTGGCGCACCCACTGCACGACCTGGCGGGTCACCTCGGGGAGCCGCTGCGGGCCCACGACCACGAGGAACACGATGAGCACAACGACGATCTCCCAGCCGCCCAGGCCGAAGAATCCGGTGCCGCCCATTGTCCACCTGTACGTCTCGAGGTCACGTGATCAGGTGACATTATTGCATCGAGCAGCAGGGCACGCGGGATCCGGTCCGCGGCGCGCACTGCTGCCGTAGGATCGGCCGGATCCCTGCAGGCGCAGGGGCAGGAGAGGAGAGCGCATGACCCCCGGGAAGGTGGCCGGCTGGGCCCATGGCGAGGAGTTCGTCGAGGAAGCCGGTCTGTTCTCCGATGACCAGGTGCTCGCGCGCGCCCGTGAACGCGGCAGCGAGCTGGGTGCCACTCCGGTCCTGCCCGGGGCGGGGGCGCTGCTGCGCGTGCTGGCCGCGGCGGTGAATGCACGGGCCGCGGTGGAGATCGGCACCGGTTCCGGGGTGGGGTCGCTGTACCTGCTCTCGGGGATGCATCCCGACGGCGTGCTCACCACGATCGATCCCGAGGTGGAGAACCAGCGGGCGGCCCGCGAGGCCTTCGTCGAGGCGAAGATCCGCTCCCCGCGGGCGCGGACCATCGCCGGGCAGCCGCGCGACGTCATCGGCCGCCTCACCGATCACGCCTACGACCTCGTCTCCTTCCCCGCGCATGCGCCGCACGCCCTCGAGCTGCTCGAGCATGCTCGGCGTCTGCTGCGCCCAGGCGGGGTGCTGGTGATCCCGCATGCGCTGTACCACGACCGGGTCGCGGATCCGGCCGCGCGCGATGCCACCACCCAGGCGGTGCGGGCGCTGCTGCGCGCCGTCTCCGAGAGCGAGGACCTGATCAGCGTCCTGACCGGCAGCGGCGACGGCGTCCTCGCCGCGGTGCTGCGCCCGACGGTCTGAGGAGCGGGGCGCAGGCACCTCCTGACGCGCCCCCTCCCGGCACGCCACCCCATCCGGCATGCTCACCCCGCACTACGACACGCCGCCCCCTCCCGCCGAGTGCACCGATTCGTGCCGAAACGGGCACAGATCGGTGCACTCGACGTTGCTCATCGGCGCGCCCGCGGTGTCGGCGCTGCTCGTCGGCGCGCCAGTGGTGTCGGCGTGGCGGCGGTAGCGGCGCGGGCCCGACGTCGACACGGCGGCCGCGGCCTCCGCCCGGCAACGCGGCTCCGGCGCCCGTCGGCGCGGCTTGCCCGCAGACAGCGACGGCCCTGCCCCAGGTGTTCTCGGTGCAGGGCCGTCGTGGCGTGCTGGGGCCGCTTACTTGATGACGCCCTCGAGGGCGTCCCGGAGCTCGACCGCTTCCGATGCGGCGATCTCGACGACCAGTCGGCCGCCCCCCTCGAGTGGCACCCGCATGATGATGCTGCGCCCCTCCTCCACGACCTCGAGCGGACCGTCCCCGGTGCGCGGCTTCATAGCAGCCATGGCGTGCCTCCCTTGATGGTGTCGCTGCCCCTGCTGAATTCCCCCGGACGGGGCTGTGGACAGCGCTCGTGCCCGCCCATTATCTCAGGTTCGCGGAGTACGCGGTGACCGTCGGGCGCGTCGGGGCCGTGCAGGCAGGTCCAGACCCCTCCCTCGGCGTCCGGCGGAGACGACGATCATGAGTGCAGCGACCACAAGCGCTACCAGGAGCAGCAGCAGGACGATCGGGCTGGTGGCGGTCACGCGACGCCGTTCTGTCCCGGCAGCTGGATGGGTGAGTCCTCGCGCTCGACGAATTCGTGCAGCACGGAGATGGCCTCCTCGGCACTGTCCACCACACGCAGCAGATCCATGTCCTCGGGGTTGATCATCCCGCCGTCCACGACCGCGGTGCGCAGCCACTCCACCAGGCCTGACCAGTAGTCCCGGCCCACCAGGACCACGGGAAACAGATCGATCTTGTGGGTCTGCATAAGGCACAGCGCCTCGAACAGCTCATCGAGGGTGCCCATGCCGCCGGGCATGATGATGAAGCCGCTGGAGTACTTGACGAACATGGTCTTGCGGGCGAAGAAGTAGCGGAAGTCCACGCCGAGGTCCACGTACTGGTTCAGGCCCTGCTCATGCGGCAGTTCGATACCCAGACCCACGCTGGTGCCCCCGGCCTCCTGGGCGCCGCGGTTGCCGGCCTCCATAATGCCGGGTCCGCCGCCGGTGATGACGGCGTAGCCCATGTCGGAGATGCCGCGGGCGATCTCGACGGTGAGCTCGTACATGGGATCGCCCTCGCGCAAGCGCGCGGAGCCGAAGATCGAAATCGCGGGCCCAAGCTCGGCGAGCGCACCGAAGCCTTCGACGAACTCGGCCTGAATGCGCAGCACCCGCCAAGGATCGGAGTGCACCCAGGCGCCGGAGCTCTGCTCCTCGAGCAGACGCTGGTCGGTGGTGCTGGTGGGCCGCTGCTTGCCGCGCAGCGTGACAGGGCCCTTGCGATGGTGATCTCGGTTCTGCGACGTCATGGACGAAAGCGTAGACGGCGCCATACGCATACGGGGCACATGATGCAAACGGGGCCGATGACGCAAACGGGGCCGATGACGCATACGGGGCACATGATGCATGTGGGGCCGATGTTCCCGCGGGGCGAATGTCGCAGTGGGCCGCTGCTGCGATGGCACCGTGGGGCCGCTGTCGCGATGGCGCAATGGGGCTGCTGTCATCACGACGGCCGACGGGCCGCCCTGCCGGGCGCGCCGACGGCTCGACTCAGCGGATCAATGGCTCAGCGGCGCAGAAGCTCAGCGGATCAGGAACCGCCGCAGCCCGACGAGCGCCGTCTCAAGATCCGCGAGCGGCACGTGCTCGTCATCGGTGTGGGCGAGCAGCGGGTCTCCGGGGCCGAAGTTCACCGCGGGGGTGCCGAGCGCCGAGAACCGTGCGACGTCGGTCCAGCCCTGCTTGGCCTCGACGGCAACGTCTTCGCCGAGGGCGGCGAGGAAGTCCTGGGCGGCGGGGGCGCTGAGGCCGGGCAGTGCACCGGCGGCCGCATCGGTCACCTCGATGTCGACGTCCAGGTCCGCGAGCAGTTCGCGCACATGGGCTTCAGCCTGCTCCAGGCTGGTGTCGGGGGCGAAGCGGTAGTTCACGGTGAGCGCGGCACGATCCGGGATGACGTTCCCGGCGATGCCGCCGCTGATCGACACGGCGTTGAGGCACTCGCGGTATTCGAGCCCGTCGATCACGGCGCGGCGCGCCTCATAGGCGGCCAGGCGCTCGAGCACGGGGGCCAGGTGGTGGATGGCGTTGTCCCCCACCCAGTCGCGGGCCGAGTGCGCGGCGGTGCCGCGGGCGGTGACCTCGAGCTTCATGGTGCCCTTGCAGCCGCCCTCGACCCCGGCGCTGGTGGGCTCGCCGAGGATCGCGAAGTCCGCTGCGAGGTGCTCGGGGTGCTCGGCGGCGATGCGGGTGAGGGCATTGTCCGCGGCGGCGACCTCTTCGTGGTCGTAGAAGATCCAGGTGAGATCCATGGGGGCGGCGTCGGCCTCCACGGCGAGTTTGAGCAGTACGGCGACGCCGCCCTTCATATCGCAGGTGCCGCGGCCCACGAGTTCCTCGCGCCCCTCCCGGGTGCGCCGCGTGGAGGGGAGGTTGTTCGCGACCGGGACGGTGTCCAGATGCCCGGCCAGCAGCACTCGCTGCGGCAGGCCGCGGTCGGTGCGGGCGATCACGGTGTCGCCGTCGCGGATCACGGTCAGGTGGCCGGCGTGGGTGCGCAGGGCCTGCTCGACGGCATCGGCGAGGGTCTTCTCATTCCCGGACACGGATTCGATGTCCACGATCGCGGCGGTGAGCTCGACGATATCGGCGTGGGGGTCCAGGACGGGAGCGGCGGTGGCGGTCATGCCCGCCATCCTGTCACGGCCGGGCAGGGACGTCGCGGCCGACGGGGCTGGCAGCGTGGGTGCGTGACCGCGGCGGCCCACGCTCCCCCGGTCAGCTCCCCGCCTGCCCCGCCTCGGGCAGCGCCCCAGCGGCGCGGGCGAGCCGCAGCGCGACCGCCTCGGCGTGGCGCAGCAGTTGCGCGCCGGTGCCGGGCTCCGCGGTGATCGCAGAGCCAGGCTGGGCGGTGGTCACGGGCACGCCGAGCATCAGGCGCCGCTCGTACACGGTCCCGTCGGCCCCGATCGGTGCGTACAGACCATCGACGGCGATCGACCCGGTGGCCACGCGCTTGCGGCTGCCGCGGGAGGCCCAGGAGTCGCGCTGGACCTCGCCGCGGTCGCGCCAGGCGCTGATCAGACGGCTGCGCCAGTGGGTGAGGTCCACGCCCGGCAGGTGGGCTTCGAGCACGCCGTCGGCGAGCGCGACCAGACCTTCGGCGCCGCTGGTCGCGAAGCGCCCGGAGGCGTCATCGGGCTCGATGCGCATGCGCGGGCCGATGAAGGTCACCAGCCCCGCTTCCTCGAGGGCCAGCAGCTGGCGCACCCGCAGCACCGGCGGGCCGGAGGCCCAGGAGGCGAAGGCGTTGCGCAAGTGTCCATCGATGTCCGCACGCACCGACTCGGTGGTGTACGCGCCGAGGTCCACCAGACGGTTGACCTGGATGCGCAGGGCGATGAGCACCCGATAGACCAGCAGCCAGGCAGAATCCGGGACGGTGGCGCGGTGCAGGGCCTCGCGCAGTTCGTCGCGGGTGCGGCGGTGCGCATCGTGGCTCGCGCCGCCGCGGCGCCCGAAGGGGAACAGCACGCGAATGAGAGCCTCATCGTCGGCCCATTCATGGTGCCCCTCCTGGGCGAGGGCGCGCCGCAGTTCGGCGAACATCAGCGGCATGACGTCCTTCTCGTGGTCCACCCCGGCGGGGCGCACGGCCAGCTCGAGGACGCGTTCGGAGGTGAGGACCTGCGGGGTGTACGGCGCGGGCATGCGGTCGCCGAGATCGGGCTTGGGGCGATAGATCATGCCGGAGCGGGAGCCGACGAGCAGATGCGGCTCCCCGCCGCCAGGGAGATACCGCAGGCCGGAGGGAGCCTCGGGGGCGAGCTCGAAGCGACCACCGGCGACGGTGGTGAGCATGCCGATGGCGTCGTAGAAGTTCAGGCCCATGCCTTGCACGGCGATGCGCTCGCGGCCCAGCAGGGAGGCATAGTCCACGTCCAGGGGGTTCGCGGGGCCGATGTGGATCAGGCCGTGGCGGTCCGCCGCTTCGGCGAGCTGCGCGGAGCGGGGCGAGAGGGTGGTGGGCAGGTGGCCAAGGGCAAGGGCCACAGCGTCGGCGCGCAGGGTGCGGCCGTCATCGAGCTTCACACGCTGCGGCCCATCGGCCGGGCCGATGACGTCCACGGCCTCCGCGGCGTGGGTGACGATGCGCAGCCGCACGGGGTCGGCGTCGGCGCGGGCAGTCTCGAGCACGGCGGCGAGGTACCTGCCGTGGGCGGCGCGCGGCGCGAAGTCGGTGGGGGCGAGACCGTCGGCGGCCAGGTGATCGGCGAGAGTGTCGCGGCGCGGAACCGGCAGGATCGAGCGGCAGGACTCATCGGGGTACATGGTGGTTTGGCAGGTGGTGGTGTTCATCAACAGCACCTCGTCCTGGTCGGAGCGCCAGACCGCCCCGCCGAGGCCCACCTGCGGGTCCACCAGATGCACCGTGACCTGCCCCTGCCAGGCATCGGTGAGGGAGGCGGCCACCAGGCGCTCGATCACCGCGGTGCCCCGGGGCCCGGCCCCGATGACGACGACGGTGCGGGCGAGCTCGGCGGCAGAGGTGGTCATCGGGCCAGTATGCCGCGGTGCGGGGGCAGGGATGGGTCGCGGCGTCCCCTCCCCCTCACACACTTCGCACTTTTCCAGGCATCCGCCCGTCGACCATGCCAGGAAAAGTGCGAAGCGGTGACGATAGGGCGGGGCGTAGGAGTGGGGCCTGCAGCGCGGATGAGAGAATGCGGGGCATGTCGAGCCCCGATGCCGCCTCGCCGCCCGACCCGCTGCAGGACACCACGCCCCAGGCCGCAGATACCGACCGTGGCAGCGCCCTGCTGCCCTGGGGCGGCCGCGCCGCCCGGATCCGCGCGGCCGTGCGCGAAGACGTGCTGCCCAGCGAACGAGCGGACGCGGATGCGCTGGTGATGACCGCCTGGCTGACGGCTGACCAGCGGCAGCGGTACCTGGAGGGCCTGCGCGCCCGCGACGACTCCGAGGACTTCGCCCGCACTCTGGCCGATGAGCGCCGCGTGGTGCTCGAGGAGGGGGCCGATCCCGTGCCCGATGAGCTGGAATCCGCCCGCGCGGCCGAGAAGGCGGCACGCCAGATTCCGCTGCGGCTGCTGGAGGCGGCGCTGCTGCTGGTGGCGCTGGCCCTGGTGATCATGGGGCTTCGTGAGCTGGAGCTCGCTGTTCCTCCCCGCAGCGCGGCCGGTCTCGCGGTGCTGTGGTACCTCGGCGGGGGGATCTTCGCCGCGATCGTAGCTGCCGCGGTGGGCCGTATGGCGACGCGGCGGCGGGATAAGCAGCTGCTGGACTGGGCAGTCTCGCGCCCCGGGCAGCTGGGACGCGGTCTTCCGCTGCGGCGGCCGCTGCAGGGCGAGTCCCTGGGGCCGGCGATCGCGCAGGGCCTAGGGCCGGCGCTGCTTGTGGCCGTCGGGGTCATCAGCATCGTGGCGGGTGCGTCGGTGCTGCTCATCGTGCTGCTCTCCCGCGAGGGTCAGAACATGGTGCCGATGAGCATCTGGGCTCTGGTCGGCGGTGCGCTCGCGCTGATCCTCGCGGTGCTGATGTCTTACCTGCGGGCACACAGGCTCTGGACCATGGCTCGCCGGACGCGTGCCGCGCAGTGGATCGGCGCGGCTCCGGCGGTCGAGGACTCCGACGGGATCTGAGGCGGCAGGGGCGCCGCGGCGCATTGGCGCTGCGGCAGGCTCAGGTGCGCTCCAGCGCATCGGCCTCCGACGGGGCGGACTCGGAGGTGCCGTCCGCGAGCAGCCCGCGTTCACGGGCGAAGTCCTGCCAGCGCGGAGAGGTCGGCACCTGCCGCAGGTCTCGGCCCAGCAGCACCACAAGGGCCCCGGCGGCGGTGATCACGGCGAAGACGAGCATCGTCGGCAGGGCTCCGACGAGGTCCAGGCCCCAGCCGGCGATCGCGGGTGCGAGCGGCATCATGCCCATCGCCCCAAGTCCCATGAAAGCGCCGACGCGCCCCATCATCGCCCGCGGGGTGAGATGCATGAAGAAGCCCTGGCTGCTGGCGTTCAGGGCGGGCAGCCATAGGCCCATCACGGCGTAGGCCCCAGCGATCCACCACATCGAGGGCAGCAGCGGGATCACCGCGCCGAGCACGGCTAGCAGCAGCAGCGGCGCGGCAGTCAGGATTCCAGTGGGAACCCGGACGACGAGCCAGGGCGCGAGGAGGGCACCGAGGAGGATCGACGCGGCCAGCACCGTGTTCAGCAGGCCGATGCGCGCAGCCGGCACGCCCTGATCGGCGAGGTTCAGCGTGACCGCGAGCAGCAGCCCGTTCGAGCCGAGGTTCACGAGCATCGCGCAGGCCATAAGCTGCAGGCGGATGGGCTGCGAGCGGACCCAGGCCCAGGCTTCCCCGAGCTCTTCGCGCACGCGGCGGTGCGGCGCATCGGCGGTGCGCGGCCGGTAGTCGCCGCGCAGTGCGAAGGTCGCGAGCAGCGAGCCGAGGTTCCCCAGCAACTGGGCGAGGGCGGGCAGGGCGATGTTCACCGCGAGCAGCGCACCGCCCGTAGGTCCGGCTGCCATCTCGATGGCCGCGCCGCGTCCCTCGTTGACGGAGACGGCGCGGGGCAGCTGCTCGGGGGTGACGATCTGCTTGAGCATGGGGTCCGAGGCCGAACCGAGCAGGGTCCCCCGCGCGGCATTGACGAAAGCGATCGTGGCGAGCACCGTCAAGCTCCCCCAGCACTGCAGCAGCACGACGATGAGCAGGGCTTGCATCACCATGCCGGTGACAGCGGCGAGCAGCCGCAGGCGCCGTCGGTCGTAGCGGTCGGCGAGTAGGCCGCCCGGGATCATCGCCGCCAGCGTGCCGAGTCCCTGCACGAGCCCCACCATGCCCGTTGCGGCCAGAGAGCCGGTGACGGCGAAGGCGACGAGCGGGAAGGCGAACATCCCGATGCCCGCCCCGAGATCGAGGGCCGTCCCACCGATCACCCAGGCGAGGTATTCACGGTTGCGGCGTAGCGGCGGAGCGGGGGTGGCGGGGTTGTCCGCGATGTCGGTCATACCGGAGACCGTACTCCCGCAGCATCTGTTGCGCAATCGTTCTTGCGCACTGTCTGATGAGACATGGGCGCCTCGCGTTTACGCTGGGTCCATGGCCTCCGATGACACCCCGCGCCCGATGGGGCCGCGCCATGCCTCCCGTGATCAGTTGCGCGCTCTCGCGCACCCGCTGCGCCTGGAGATCATGACGCGCGTGGGCCGACGCGGCACCGCCCGTGCCGCGGACATCGCCGCGGATCTCGGCATCCCGGCGAACTCCGTGAGCTACCACCTGCGGATCCTTGCCCGCGGCGGCGTGATCGTGGAGGCGCCGGAGGCGGCGCGGGATCGGCGCGACCGGGTGTGGACGCTCGCCCAGCATTCCTTCGAGCACGGACAGCGCGCGTCGAACAACCCCGGGGAAAGAGACCGCGACTATCTCGACGCCTCCGCCGCGACGTCACTGGCCGGCATTGACTGGTTCCGCAACGCGTGGACGCGGCATCTCGCCACGCTGCGGGACAGCTCCGCGACGTCTGAGGGGAGCTCCTCGCAGGGCACCCTGCTGGCCATGGATCTGCGCATGTCCCCGCAGCAGGCGAAGGAGCTCACCGCCACGATCACCGCGGCGATCAAGGACGCGAACCGACTCAACCGCGATGAGCACGGCGTGCATCTCCCCGGTGATCCGGACTCCGAGGGCTGCGCACAGGACTTCCGTATTCTGTTCGCGATCACGGAAGACTCCCCCAGCGCCCCGGACCACCCCGCCCCGCACAGCGACTGACGGCCCTCGCCCCTCTCCGCCCACGCGCCGCGTGGCGCACCCCGCATCGCGCCGTCAGCACTCCCCCAGCGCACCCTCCGTAGACTCGGGTCCATGACGACTTCGAGCACCCCGACCTCGCCCGACGCCACGAAGACCCCCACCCGCGCCTGGGGCATCGGCTTGGCCACCCGCGCCGCCGACGGCTCCACCCTGGATGTCTGGTACCCGGCGCCGCAGCTCGGTGAGGCCCCCGCGGAGACTGAGGCCCATCCGCTGCATGCCCAGCTCGGCGGTGCCGCGCGCGCCGATGAGGTGCGCGGCACCACCCAGGAGGTCGTGGTGCGCGCGATCGAGCTGGCCGCTCCCCCGGCCGATGCTGAGGACGCCTACCTGCGTCTGCACCTGCTCTCCCATCGGCTCATCCGGCCCAACGCCCAGAACCTCGATGGGCTGTTCGGGAAGCTCACCAACGTAGTGTGGACCTCCGAGGGCCCCTGCGCCGTGGCTGGTTTCGAGGAGACACGGCTGCGCCTGATCGCCGCGGGCCGCACCCCCACCGTGCTGAGCGTCGACAAGTTCCCGCGCATGGTCGACTACGTGATGCCGGCCGGGGTGCGCATCGGCGATGCGGACCGAGTGCGGCTCGGCGCGCACCTCGCCGAAGGCACCACCGTCATGCATGAGGGCTTCGTGAACTTCAACGCCGGGACGCTCGGCACCTCCATGATCGAGGGCCGCATCTCCCAGGGCGTCATCGTCGGGGACGGCTCGGACATCGGCGGCGGCGCCTCCACCATGGGCACCCTCTCCGGCGGCGGCACCGAACGGGTCTCCATCGGCCGACGCTCCCTGGTGGGCGCCGAGGCCGGGGTGGGCATCGCCCTGGGCGATGACTGCGTCGTGGAGGCCGGGCTGTACGTCACCGCCGGCACGAAGGTTGAGCTGGTGGGCGAACAGGACGGCGAGTCCCGCGTGGTGAAGGCCAGCGAACTCTCGGGCGTGTCGAACCTGCTGTTCCGCCGCCATTCCCTGACCGGGGCGGTGCAGGCCGTGGCCCGCGCCGGGCAGACCGTCGCGCTGAACGCCGACCTGCACGCGAACTGACCGGACCCACACGAACACGGCACAGCGGGGACGGCACGAGGTGGCAGCACGCGCGCGGCAGCGCCGCGGATCGCGCAGCATCACCCGCCGCTCCCCGCTGCGCCATCTCGTGATGCCGCTCGTCCTCGTGCTGCTGCTGGGCGGTATCGCCGGGGGCAGCTATGTGGCGCTGCAGCGCTACGGCACGCCCGTCGGTGAGGGCACATGCGTGGCGACAGGCCTGGGGACGAGCCACCGCTACACCGTCGAGCGGGTGGCGAATGCGGCGCTGATCAGCGCGGTCGCGGTGGACCGACAGCTGCCGCCGCGCGCCGCCTCGATCGCGCTCGCGACCGCGTACCAGGAGTCGCAGCTGCGCAACATCGACTACGGGGACCGTGACTCGGTGGGCCTGTTCCAGCAGCGGCCCTCGCAGGGCTGGGGCAGCGTCGAGCAGATCATGGACCCCGTCTACTCCACGAACGCGTTCTATGACGCGCTCGAGCAGATCCCCGGCTACGCCGAGGGCGACATCAACGATGTGGCGCAGCGCGTGCAGCGCTCCGGCCATCCCGAGGCCTACCGGGATCACGAGACCGAGGGGCGGCTGTATGCGAGCGCGCTGACCGGGCAGAGCGGCCCGAACCTCGTGTGCACCCTCGGGCCGACCCGCGGCACCTCCTCCCCCGAGACGGTGCGCGAACAGCTGGTGCGCCAGTTCCCGCGAGCGGTCGAGTCCGGACGGATCGGCGTGACGCTGGATTCCGCCCGCGCCGTGGCCGGGCAGGTGCCGACGCACGCGGGAGCGACCGCGCTCGTGCTCGATCCGGGCGACGATGAGGCCCTGGGCTGGGCGCTTGCCAACTGGGCGGTGGCCCGCGCGGCCGAGGATGCGGTGGTGCAGGTGTCCTACCGCGGGCGAGTCTGGGAGCGCGCCGCCCGCGGCGCCGACGCCGAACGCTGGGGCGAGGTCGCCGGCGGCGCCCCGGAGCGTGTGGTGGTGCTGGTCAGCGGGGGCTGAGCGTCCCGAGGCGCACTCCCAGGACGCAGCGCCCCTCGCCTCTCCTGCGCAGGTCAGTGCACCTCAAGGCCGCGGGCGCGGAACTGCTCGCGCACCCGCTCCACCGTCTCCTTGCTGGGCGGCTGGGCGTCCCGGAGCTTGTAGTCCATGCCCAGCGCATCCCACTTGTCCTGGCCCATGTTGTGGAACGGCAGGACCTCCACGCGCTCGACCACATCCCTCCAGCGGCAGACGATGTCGGCGATGTTCTCGACGTTCTCCACGTCATCGGTCCAGCCGGGCACCACCACGAAACGCACCCAGATCTTCACGCCCTTGGCGTTCAGCCGGTCGCCGAAGTCGATGGTGGGCTGCAGCGCCCGCCCCGTGAGCTTCTTGTAGGACTCCTCGCTGCCCGACTTCACGTCCAGCAGCACCAGGTCCACGTTGTCGAGGAAGGAGTCGGTGGCCACGGCGCCGAGGAACCCAGAGGTGTCGATCGCGGTGTGCACCCCCAACTCCTTCGCCGCCCGCAGCACGTTCTTGGCGAACGCGGGCTGCATGAGCACCTCCCCGCCGGAGAGGGTGATCCCGCCACCGGAAGCCTCGAACACCCGCCGGTAGCGCTTGATGCGGCGTACGATCTCCTTGAGCGTGACGTCCTGACCCCGGCGCATCTCCATGGTGTCGGGGTTGTGGCAGTACACGCAGCGCAGCGGGCAGCCGGAGAAGAACACGGTCAGGCGCGTGCCGGGACCGTCCACTGCGGTGACCAGCTCCCAGGAGTGGATGGAGGCCAGTTCCCCGCCACGGATCGCGGCCAGGCGCTCCGAGCGCTCCAGCTCGGCTTCGGCCATGCCTTCGATGCCGGCGCCGGTGCGTCGGTTCTCGATCGGTGTGGCCAGGCGCAGGTCGATGCTTCCGCCCATATCTCCTCCTCGACCGAAGCGCCGGGCGGCCATGCCGCCCGGCGCCTGCGGTGATCAATGATCGTCGTGCGTCAGATGCGCCCTACCGGGCGCGGGCGCTCAGGCGCCCTGGTGGAAGGTGCGGTTCAGCACGTCCAGCTGCTGCTCGCGGGTGAGCTTCACGAAGTTCACCGCGTAGCCCGACACGCGCACGGTCAGGTTCGGGTAGTTCTCCGGGTTGTCCATCGCGTCCTGCAGCGTCTCCTTGTTCAGGACGTTGATGTTCGCGTGGTACAGCCCGGACTCCATGTTGTTGTTCTCGCGGTTGGCCTTCATCGAGGCGAGTCGCTCGTCGAACGTCTTGGTAGCCATGTGGTTCTCCTTCGGTGGTGCGGTTTTCCGGGGACGGTGCCGTCCTCGGCGGTCAGTGGTGGTCAGGGGCCGGACGGGGTCAGTCCTCGTCCATGATGAAGCCGGCGTCCAGGATGCCCGTGAGGTTCTTGACCTGCTCCTCCTTGTTGCGGCCCAGGCCCTGCGGGGTGATCGTGTTGGTCAGCGAGATGCCGTCCAGCGCGTCGTTGTAGTCCAGCTTGCCCACGCTCAGCATGGAGGCGACCATGCCGTGGGTGTCGGCGCCGTTCTCCGGGTTCGCGCCCGGCGAGAAGGGGGTGCCCTTCACGTGGCCCGACGGGAAGGAGCCGGTGGCCTTGCCGTACACCACGTTCGAGGTGATGGTCAGCACCGACTGGGTCGGGATCGCGTCGCGGTACATCGGGATCGCGTTGATCTTCTGCATCACGGTATGCACGATCGTCGCGGCGATGTCGTCGGCGCGGTCATCGTCGTTGCCGTAGCGGGGGAAGTCGCCCTCGGTGATGTAGTCCACCACCAGGCCGGTCTCATCGCGCACCGGGGTGACGGTGGCGTACTTGATGGCCGACAGGGAGTCCGCCACGATCGCCAGACCCGCGATGCCGCAGCCCATGGTGCGGACGATCTCGGAGTCGTGCAGCGCCATCTCGATGGACTCGTAGGCGTACTTGTCGTGGCTGTAGTGGATGATGTTCAGGGCCTCCACGTAGGTGCCCACCACCCAGTCCAGCATCTCCTCGTACTTGGCCCAGACCTCGTCGAAGTCCAGCGGCCCGTCGCCCTCGATCGGGGTGTGGCCGGTGGTGACCTGCTTACCGGTCATCTCGTCGCGGCCGCCGTTGATGGCGTACAGCAGGGACTTCGCAGCGTTGACGCGGGCGCCGAAGAACTGCATCTGCTTGCCGACCCTCATCGGCGAGACGCAGCAGGCGATCGCGGCATCGTCGCCCCAGCGGTCACGGATCTGCTTATCAGACTCGTACTGCACCGAGCTGGTCTCGATGGAGATGGCAGAGCAGAAGTCCTTGTAGCCCTCGGGCAGCTCCGGATCCCAGAAGATGGTGATGTTCGGCTCCGGGGCGGGGCCCAGGTTCCGCAGAGTCTGCAGCAGCCGGAACGAGGTCTTGGTGACCTGGCTGCGCCCGTCCTCGCCCATACCGCCATCGGACCAGGTGGCCCAGTAGGGGTCGCCGGAGAAGATCTGGTCATAGTCGATGGTGCGCAGGAAGCGCACGATCCGCAGCTTGATGACCAGCGCGTCGATGATCTCCTGCGCCTCCTGCTCGGTGATGGTGCCGGCAGCCAGGTCGCTCTCGAAGTAGATGTCGAAGAACGCGGACAGGCGACCGATGCTCATCGCGGCGCCGTCCTGGCTCTTCACGGAGGCGAGGTAAGCCATGTAGGTCCACTGCACGGCTTCCTGCGCGGTGGCGGCCGGGCGCTTCAGATCCAGGCCGTAGAGCTCACCGAGGGTCACCAGCTTCTTGAGCGCCTTGATCTGCTCGGAGTGCTCCTCGCGGTAGCGAGCCCAGTGCTCGCTGAACGGCTGATCGGCCACCGCGTCCTTGGCCTGCTGCTTCTCCTCGATGAGGAAGTCCGCGCCGTACAGGGCCAGGCGGCGGTAGTCGCCGATGATGCGACCGCGGCCGTAGGCGTCCGGCAGGCCGGTGATGATGTGGCTGGAGCGGGCGGCGCGGATGCGCGGGGTGTAGATGTCGAAGACACCGTCGTTGTGGGTCTTGCGGTAGCGGGTGAAGATCTTCTTGATCTCCGGCTCCGGCTCCTTGCCCGCCTCCTTGATGGCGGTCTCGACCATGCGCCAGCCGCCGAAGGGCATCATGGCGCGCTTGAGCGGCACATCGGTCTGCAGGCCCACGACCACGTCGTCGTCCTCGCTGATGTAGCCGGCGGGGAAGGCGTCGATATCGGCCGGGGTATGGGTGTCCACGTCGTAGACGCGGCGGCGACGCTCCTCGGAGAGGTAGTTCTTCTCCAGGTGGTCCCACACGCGCAGGGTCTTCTCGGTGGGGCCGGCCAGGAAGCTGGCGTCGCCGTCGTAGGGGGTGTAGTTGCGCTGGATGAAGTCGCGGACGTCGATCTTCTCCTGCCACGGGCCGGCCGCGAAGCCCTTCCAGGCGTCAGGGCCCGCAGCTTCGGTGTCCGGGCGTTCAGTGGCGGCAGTCGTCATGGGGTCCCTCCTCGATACGGAAGGGTCCGGCGGGATCGAAGCCCGATCAGGTCGAGCCCTTCCTCTGTGACACCACCAGGGTACCGGCCACCCCCGAGCTGTCCCGGGGCCGATAGTCCCGCCTCTGACCTGCACAAATGCGAGCTGTATCACGGTGAACATCAGTCCTCCGACCCTTGCGCCGAAACGGTGTGACGGAGCCGATGAAAACACGCCGCGAGCCCGTCGAAGGTCCGACGGGCTCGCGGGCAGGCGGGACGTGAGACGGGGCCGGGCGGATCAGCCGCGCTCTTCGATCTCCTTCTGCAGCTCGGCCAGGCGCAGTTCGCTGGTTCCGGTGCGCTCGCCCATGGGCGTGTAGTCGCGCTCGGTTTGGCCGACGTACACCTGGCGCGGGCGACCGATCTTCGTCTCCGGGTCGTGGATCATCTCCTGCCACTGGGCGATCCAGCCCGGCAGGCGGCCCAGTGCGAACAAGACCGTGAACATGCGGGTGGGGAAGCCCATCGCCTTGTAGATGATGCCGGTGTAGAAGTCGACGTTGGGGTAGAGCTTGCGCTCGACGAAGTAGTCGTCGGCCAGGGCGATCTCCTCGAGGCGCATCGCCATGTCCAGTCGCTCGTCGTGTACGCCCAGGCGCTCCAGGACGGTGTCGGCGATGGACTTCACGATGCGGGCGCGCGGATCGTAGTTCTTGTACACCCGGTGGCCGAAGCCCATCAGGCGGATGCCGTCCTCCTTGTTCTTCACCTTCTCCATGAAGTCCCGCGGGTCCATGTCGCGGTCGCGGATCTCGTTGAGCATCTCCATCACGGCGGCGTTGGCGCCGCCGTGCGCGGGACCGGACAGAGCGCCGATGCCCGCGGAGATCGAGGTGAACAGGTTGGCCTGGGCGGAGCCCACCAGGCGCACGGCGGAGGTGGAGCAGTTCTGCTCATGGTCCGCATGCAGGATCAGCAGCTGCTCCATGGCCCGCACGATCACCGGGTCGGCGATGTATTCCTCGACCGGGAATCCGAAGGTCAGGCGCAGGAAGTTCTCGATCAGAGAGAGGCGGTTGTCCGGGTACAGCAGGGCGTGGCCCTGGGCGATGCGGTGCGCGTAGGCAGCCATGGTCGGCAGCTTCGCGAGCAGCCGCACGGAGGAGACCCGCACCTGCTCCTCGTCGAAGGGGTCCAGGGAGTCCTGGTAGAAGGTGGACAGGGCGGAGACTCCGGCCTGCAGCACCGCCATCGGGTGGGCGTCGCGCGGGTACCCGTCGAACAGGCGCTTGAAGCGCTCATCGAGCAGGGTGCGCCGCTCCACCTGGGCGCAGAAGTTGTCGAGCTGGCCGCGGGTGGGCAGCTCGCCGTGGATCAGCAGGTAGGCGACCTCGAGGTAGCTGGAATGCTCGGCGAGCTGCTCGATTGGGTAGCCGCGGTAGCGCAGGATTCCGGCGTCGCCGTCGATGTAGGTGATCGAGCTCTTGACGTTCGCGGTGTTCATGAAGCCCGGGTCGTAGGTGACGTCCCCCGTCTCCTTACGCAACGGGCCGATCGCGATGCCGGAGTTGCCTTCCACCGCGGAGACGACGGGCAGGTCGAGGGTCTGGTCACCGTGGGTGAGGCGGGCGGGCGTCGCGTGATCCATGGGCTCTCCGTTGTGCGTGGTCGGATCGGTCAGGCGGGGGCGCGCCCCCGAGATTGTGCGGTCAGCGGCTCGTGAGGCGCGAGGCGGCGGCAGCGATCCGCTCATCGGTCGCGCTGAGCGCGATGCGGACATGCTCCGCGGCTCCCTCACCATAGAACATCCCCGGTGCCACCAGCATACCGAGCTCAGCCAGACGGTTCACCGTGGTCATGCCGTCCTCACCGAAGGTGGTCCATAGGTACAGCCCGGCCTGGGATCCGGTGACCTGACCGCCAGCGGATTCGAGGGCGGGCAGGAGGGTCTGTCGGCGGGCGCGGTAGCGCTCATGCTGGGTCGATGGGGCCTCGTCATCGCCGAGCGCTGCCGTCATCGCCGCCTGCACGGGGCCGGGCAGCATCATCCCGGCCTGCTTGCGCACGGCGATCAGCTCGCCCACCAGGTCAGGATCCCCGGCGACGAAGGCGGCGCGGTAGCCAGCGAGGTTCGCCTGCTTGGACAGGGAGTGCACGCACAGCAGGCCGGCAAGGTCACCGCCGCTGACGCGCGGATCCAGGATGGAGGGGACCTCGCGGACGGTCCAGGGCAGCAGGGCGTAGCACTCGTCAGAGGCGATGATGATTCCGCGCTCGCGCGCCCAGGCGACGATCGCCGCCAGCTGCTGGGCATCCAGCACCTCGCCGGTGGGATTCGACGGCAAGTTCAGCCACAGCAGGCGCAGGTGCCCAAGTTCCAGGTCCGCGGGCAGCGCCGCATCGCCGCAGGCGGCGAGGTCGGCGATGTCCACCGGCACGGGCCGGGCGCCGACGAAGCGGGCGCCCATGTCGTAGGTGGGGTAGGCGATGTGGGGGAAGGCGACGGCATCGTCGGCGTCGATGCCGAGCTGGAAGGGCAGATGCGCCACGAGCTCCTTGGAGCCGATGGTGGGCAGCACGTGCTCGGCCGTGAGCGCGGCAGCGGCACCGCGGCGGCGGTGCAGGAAGTCGGCGATCGCCTCGCGCAGGGCCGGGGTGCCGATGGTGGTCGGGTACCCGGGGCTGTCCGCGGCATCGGCCAGGGCCTGCTGCACGGAGGCAGGGGTCGGGTCCACGGGCGTGCCCACGGACAGATCCACGATGCCGTCCGGATGCTCAGCGGCTCGGGCCTTGGCTGCGGCAAGGGCGTCCCAGGGGAATGCGGGCAGGCGCCCGGCGAGCGAGCGGCGCGGCGCGGGGGTCGGAGCGCTGGTCGTCTCGGCGTCGGCCATGCCGGTCTTCTCGGCGTCGGCCATGCCGGGGGCCTGGGCGGCGTCGGTCACGGGAGGATCAGTCCTCCAGCGGGTTGGGCTGCGGCGGCAGAGCCTCGATGATCGGGTGATCCTTGTCGATCACGCCCATCTTCGCGGCGCCGCCGGGGGCGCCGATCTCGTCGAAGAACTCGACGTTGGCCTTGTAGTACTCCGCCCATTGGTCCGGGGTGTCGTCCTCGTAGAAGATCGCTTCGACGGGGCACACCGGCTCGCAGGCGCCGCAGTCCACGCACTCATCGGGCTGGATGTACAGCATCCGGTTGCCCTCGTAGATGCAGTCCACGGGGCACTCGTCGACGCAGGCTCGGTCCTTCACGTCGACGCAGGGCAGGGCGATGACGTACGTCATGGGGTGGCTTCCTTCCGTCTGCGACGGACTCCATCCTCTCACCTCAGCGCTCCCGGGGGCGCCTGCACCCCGCCGTGACCCGAGGCACAGGGGCAGGCGCGGGATACTGGGCGCATGGTCGAGGAGAGCGCTGGACAGGACGCGGAGCACGAGCAGGCGCCGCCCCCGCACACACAGACCCCGCCCTCGCAGCATCGCGCACCGTCGCCCGTGTCTGCTGACGAGTCCGCACGCCCCCGTGCGGGGTGGGCGCCGTTCCTGCAGGTGGGGCGGCGTGTGGTGCTGCGCTATGCGATCGACCGCGAGGCCTCCCCGCACGGCGAATCGATGAGCGATGCCCTGGGCACGATCCTCGCCGCCGAGGAGCAGGTGGTGCGCGTGATGACGCGGCGCGGGGAGTTGGCGGTGCCGCGGGCGCTGGTCATCGCCGCGAAGGAGGTCCCTCCCCCGCCGGTGCGCCGCCCCCGAAGCAGCTAGCCCGCAGCGCATCACGCGGTGCGGCAGGCCCGCTCAGGTGCAACAACCCCGCTCAGGCGGCGCGACCCGCGCCCGGCGCGATGCTCACGGCCGCGCCCGTCGCGCCCGGCGCGGTCCTCACGGCCGCGTTCGTCGGGCCCGGCGCCTTGCGCCGATGCTCACCACCGCCGCGACGATGAAGGGGATCAGGATCCCCAAGGCCTGCACCACCAAGCCGGAGTACTGGACCTGGTCGCCGATCTGTGCGGGGAACAGCACCCCACCGCCCGCGCCGCGGCCCAGGAACGGCGTGGCAAGCAGCCCCCACAGCATGCCCACCACCAGCAGCGGCAGGCGCGCCCCGCTCGCCGCCCACAGGAACACGCAGATCACCACCTGCAGCACCGCCGCGAACAGCAGACCCACCGGCAGGGTCAGGCCGGCGACGTCCACGCTCACGCGGTGCGTGGTGACCATCAGCAGCACCGAAATGATGGTGAGCACCACGGCCATCGCCACCTGCACCACCCGCGCCCCCAGGGAGGTGCGGTCGATGGCGGGCGGCCCGTCGGGCCGGGCCGGGGTGGTCATCGCCTCACGCCCCGGGCTTCCCGGACTTCACGCGCGAGAGGGCACGACGCCGCTCGGTGGGATCCAGGATCACCTTGCGGATGCGGATGATCTCGGGGGTGACCTCCACGCACTCGTCCTCGGCGGTGAACTCGAGAGACTCCTCGAGCGTGAGCTTGCGCGGCGGCACCAGGTTCTCGAAGGAGTCGGCGCTGGCCGCACGCATGTTGGTCAGCTTCTTCTCCTTCGTGATGTTCACGTCCATGTCCTCATTGCGGGAGTTCTCCCCCACCACCTGGCCCATGTAGACCTCGCTGGTGGGCTCGACGAAGAAGGTGCCGCGCTCCTGCAGGTTGATCATGGCGTACGGGGTCACCGCACCGGGCCGGTCGGCCACCAGGGAGCCGGTGGAGCGGAACTCGATCTCCCCCATCCAGGGCTCGTAGCCGTCGGCGTAGGAGGATGCGATGCCGTTGCCGCGGGTCTCGGTGAGGAAGCGGGTGCGGAAGCCGATGAGACCGCGTGAGGGCACCTGGAACTCCATGCGCACCCAGCCGGAGCCGTGGTTGCTCATGGTCAGCATGCGGCCCTTGCGGGAGGCCATCAGCTGGGTGACGGTGCCCAGGTACTCCTCGGGCACGTCCACGGTCATGCGCTCGACGGGCTCGTGCACGGTGCCGTCGATGGTGCGGGTGAGCACCGTGGGCTTGCCGACGGTCAGCTCGAAGCCTTCGCGGCGCATCTGCTCCACGAGGATTGACAGCGCGAGCTCGCCGCGGCCCTGCACCTCCCAGGCGTCGGGCCGTTCGGTGGGCAGCACCTTGAGGGACACGTTGCCGACCAGCTCGGCGTCCAGGCGGTCCCTGACCTGGCGGGCGGTGAGCTTGTGGCCCTTGCCGTTCTTGCCCGCGAGCGGCGAGGTGTTGATGCCGATGGTCATGGAGATCGCGGGGTCGTCGATGGCGATCAGCGGCAGCGGCCGCGGGTCATCCACATCGGCGAGGGTCTCGCCGATCATGATCTCGGGAATGCCGGCGACGGCGACGATGTCGCCGGGGCGGGCGGTGCGCTCCATCGGCACGCGCGTGAGCCCCTTGGTCTCCAGCAGCTCGGTGACCTTCATCGGCTTGGTCTGACCCTCGTGGGTGCACCAGGCCACCTGCTGCCCCTTGGCGAGCTCACCGCTTTTGATGCGCAGCAGCGCGAGGCGGCCCAGGAACGGGGAGGCGTCGAGGTTCGTGACATGGGCCTGCAGCGGCATATCGGCGTCATAGGCGGGGGCGGGGATCGCCTCGAGGATCGTGGCGAACAGCGCCTCGACGTCCTCCTCGTCCGGCAGGGTGCCATCGGCCGGCTGGGTGAGGGAGGCGCGCCCGGCCTTGCCGGAGGCGTAGACGACGGGGACATCCAGCACCGCATCCAGGTCCAGGTCATCGACCTCTTCAGCGAGGTCGGAGGCCAGGCCCAGCAGCAGGTCGGTGGTCTCGGAGACGACCTCGTCGATGCGGGCATCGGGCCGGTCCACCTTGTTGACCACCATGATGACCGGCAGCTTCGCGGCCAGGGCCTTGCGCAGCACGAAGCGGGTCTGCGGCAGCGGCCCCTCGGAGGCGTCCACCAGCAGCACCACGCCGTCCACCATGGACAGGCCGCGCTCGACCTCACCGCCGAAATCGGCGTGGCCGGGGGTGTCGATGACATTGATGGTGATGCCCTCGGGGTGGCCGATCGCCGCGGCCGACGGTCCGTTGTATCGGATCGCCGTGTTCTTCGCGAGGATCGTGATGCCCTTCTCGCGCTCGAGCTCCCCGGAGTCCATCGCCCGCTCGTCGTGCTTCTCCCGGTCGCCGAAGGCTCCGCCCTGCGTGAGCATGGCGTCCACCAGGGTGGTCTTGCCGTGGTCCACGTGGGCGACGATGGCGACGTTGCGGAGGTCCGTGCGGTGCTGAATGGTCATACGCGGGTGCTCTTCCCTGGTAGCTGCTGGCGTGGGGCGCGCTGCGGGGCGTTGCGGTGCGCGCGGCACGACGGAGTTCGACCCGCTCCCGGGCCTCGGCGAGTCTATAACCTGCAGGGCCGACGGCGAGGGGGCTGCCGTGTAACGTTCGACGCCCCGCAGGCCAGGTGCTGCGGGGCGTCGAGCGTGCATGCTGCCGTCAAGCTCAGGCCCGACCGGCGGCGGCGAAGGGATCCACCGGTCCCTCCCCCTCCTCGGGCAGGTCCGCGTCCTCGGCCTTCTCCTCATCGGCCTCGCCGACGGGGGCAGTGACCTCAATAGTCTCCGAGCCGGCCAGCGGGATGTCGCCGCCGGGGATCGCGGCCAGCAGGCGCTTGGTGTAGTCCTGCTGCGGGGCGTGGAACACCTCATCGGTGGTGCCCTGCTCGACGACCTTGCCCTTCTCCATCACCAGGGTGCTGTCGGCGATCTGCCGCACCACCGCGAGGTCATGGGTGATGAACAGGTAGCTGAGCCCCAGCTCGGCCTGCAGGTCGTTCAGCAGCTCGAGCACCTGGGCCTGCACCAGCACGTCGAGCGCCGAGACGGCCTCATCGCAGATGACCACCTCGGGATCCAGGGCGAGCGCCCGGGCGATCGCGATGCGCTGACGCTGACCACCGGAGAGCTCATTGGGGAAGCGCCGCATCATCGTGGAGGGCAGCGCGACCTTGTCCAGCAGGTCCCGGACCTTGGCCTCACGGCTCTTCGCATCGCCGATGCCGTGGATCCGCATCGGCTCCTCGATCGTGCGGAAGATCGAGTACATCGGATCCAGGGTGCCGTAGGGGTTCTGGAAGATCGGCTGGACACGGCGGCGCAGCGTCTTCAGCTCCGCCCCCTTGTAGGCGGTGACGTCCTTGCCCTCGAAGAGCACCCGGCCCTTGGTGGGCTCGAGCAGCCGCAGCACCATCTGCGCGACCGTGGACTTCCCGGAGCCGGACTCCCCCACGATCGCGGTGGTGGTGCCGCGCTCAATCGCGAAGGACACGTCATCGACCGCGGTGAACGGGGTGCTTTTCCACGGCACGGCGCCGCGGATGGGGAACACCTTGGTGAGGTTCTCGACCTCGATCACGTGGTCGGTGCCGGCGGCTTCGGACTCCTGCTCCTGGGCGTGCAGCTGCGCCTGCTCGCGCACCTGGGCTCGCTCGGAGGAGGAGACCAGGCGGCGGGAGGCCAGCGACGGCGCGGCGGCGATGAGCCGCTTGGTGTACGGATGCTGCGGGTTCTGCAGCAGCTCGAGCGCGGGCCCGGACTCGACCACCCGCCCCTTGTACATCACGACCAGATGCTGGGCGCGCTCCGCGGCGAGCCCCAGGTCGTGGGTGATCAGCAGCACCGCCACCCCGAGCTCCCCGGTCAGGGTGTCCAGGTGGTCCAGGATCTGCTGCTGCACCGTGACATCCAGGGCGCTGGTGGGCTCATCGGCCACCAGCAGGGTGGGCCGGGCGGCGAGGCCCATCGCGATCAGGGCACGCTGCTTCATGCCGCCGGAGAACTCGTGCGGGTACTGCTCGGCGCGGCGCCCGGCATCGGACAGCCCCGCTTCCTGCAGCAGCTCGACGGTCCGGGCCTTCGCCTCAGCCCCCTTGGCGACGCCGTTGGCGACCAGCGCCTCCTTGATCTGCGTGCCCACCCGCCACATGGGGTTGAGGTTGCTCATCGGGTCCTGCGGCACGAGGCCCACGTGGTTGCCGCGCAGCGCCCGGATCTCCTTCTCGGAGGCGTGGGTGATGTCGCGGCCCTCGAAGATCACCGACCCGCCGGTGATGCGGCCGTTGGAGGGCAGCAGATGCGCGATGCTCATGGCGGTGGTGGACTTGCCCGAACCGGACTCGCCGACGATCGCGACGGTCTCGCCCGGGTAGACCTCGAGGTTCGCGCTGCGCACGCCCTTGACCGGTCCGCTGGAGGTGGTGAAGGTGATCTCCAGGTCGCGGATCTGCAGCAGCGGGGCATCCGCGGCAGGGCGGTCCTCGACGGGGCTGACGGAGGTGGCGGTCATCGTTTCCTCGCCTTCGGGTCCAGCGCATCGCGCACCGCGTCGCCGAGCATGATGAAGCTCAGCACCGTCAGGGCCAGTGCGAAGGACGGGTAGAACAGCATCATCGGCTGGGTGCGCAGCGCATCACGGGCGGCGGCGATATCCCGCCCCCAGGACACGACGGAGGTGGGCAGGCCCACGCCGAGGAAGGACAGCGTGGCCTCGGCGACGATGAAGACGCCGAGGTTCACGGTGGCGGTGACGATCACCGGGGCGATCGCATTGGGGATGATGTGGCGCAGCAGCACGGCGGGCCGCGAGGCGCCCAGCGCCGTCGAGGCCGGCACGAAGTCCTGGCTCTTGGTGGAGATCACCGAGCCGCGCATGATGCGGGCGATGTTCGTCCAGCCGAAGATCGACAGCACCAGCACCACGGTCCAGATGGTCATCTCTCCCACGCGGGTGGCGATGACGATCGCGCCCAGGATCATCGGGATCGCGAAGAACACGTCGGTGATGCGAGAGACGATCTCGTCGAACCAGCCGCCGAGGTAGCCGGCGAGCGCGCCGATCACCCCGCCGATCAGGGTCGAGCCGATCATCGTGAAGAAGCCGATGAGCACCGAGGTGCGGGTGCCCCACACGGTGCGGGCGAGGATGTCGTAGCCCTGGCGGGAGGTGCCGAAGGGGTGCTCGCCGCTGGCGGGCTGATTGGCGTTCATCAGGTCGCCGTAGCTGGGGTCCTGGTCGCTGAAGATCTGCGGGAACGCGGCGACGAACAGGATGAAGGCGATCAGCAGGGCGGAGATGACGAACACGGGGTTGCGCACCAGGTTGTGCGCGGCCTCCGCCCACAGGGAGCGGGGCGCGGTGGAGGTGTCGACGGCGTCGACCTCCTGCAGCGGGGTCTCGTCCAGCGGCGCCACCCAGTGCTGGGTGGTGGGCCGACGGGTGGCGCGTGCGTCACTTGCCATAGCGGATCCTCGGGTCGAGCACGCCGTAGAGCAGGTCCACGACGAGGTTGGACAGCAGGAAGATGATCACCATCAACGTCACCAGCGAGACCACCAGCGGGCTCTCGCCGTCGTTGATCGATTTGAACAGCAGCGTCCCGATCCCGGGCACGTTGAAGATGCGCTCGGTGACGATCGCGCCGCCCATCAGGGCGCCCAGGTCCGCGCCGATGAAAGTGACCACGGGGATCAGGGAGTTGCGCAGGATGTGGCGGGAGACCACGCCGCCGCGCGAGAGGCCCTTGGCGGTCGCGGTGCGCACGTGGTCCGACGGGACCGTCTCGGCGATCGAGGTGCGCGTCAGGCGCAGGACGTAGGCGAAGGAGACGGCGCCCAGCACGAAGCCGGGTACCAGGAGGTTCTCCCACGACGGGTCGCGGCCCACGTTGATCGGGGCGATCCCCAGCTTGACGCCCAGGACGAACTGGGCCACGAAGCCGATCACGAAGGTGGGGGTGGCGATCAGCAGCAGCGAGAGCATCAGCAGCGTGGTGTCGATGAAGGTGCCCTTGCGCAGGCCCGCGATCACGCCGGCGATGATGCCGAAGGTGGTCTCGACCGCCACGGCGATGAGCGCGAGCTTAAAGGTGGTGGGGAAGGCCTGGGCGATCTGCTCGGAGATCGAGCGGCCGTTGAAGCCCACTCCCAGGTCCAGCGTCACCACGTTGCCGAGGTAGATCAGCCACTGCACGAGCACGGGCTTGTCGAGGTTGTACTGCTCCCGCAGGCGCTGCTCGACGGCCGGGGAGATCGGCTTGTCTCCGGCGAGCGTGAGGATCGGGTCTCCGGACGTGTAGAACGTCAGCAGGTAGATGATCAGGGTGGCGCCGAGGAAGACGGGGATCATCTGCAGCAGTCGCCGCGCGATGTACCAGATCACGTCGTTCTCTTTCGAAGTCGGGAAGGGTCCGAGGTCAGCCCCCGGGGGCGCCCGACGGGCCGGGCGCGCGACGGCGGGAACCGGAGGCTCCGGTCCCCGCCGTCAGGGTAGGTCAGCAGATCACTTGGTGATCTGGTGGTACAGCGGCACGGTGTCCCAGCCGTACTCCACGTTGGAGACCAGCGTCGAGTAGCCGCCGAAGGTGTTCTGGTACCACAGCGGCACGACGGGCAGGTCCTCCATGAGGATCGCCTCGGCCTGCTTCCACAGCTCGATGGCCTCCTCCTCGCTCGCGGCGGCGAGACCGTCGGACAGCAGCTGATCGAACTCGGGGTTCTTGTAGTCGCCGTCGTTGGAGCCCTTGCCATCCGCAGCCGCGGAGCCGTACAGGGGGCCCAGGAAGTTGTAGGCGGAGGGGTAGTCGGCCTGCCAGCCCGAACGCCAGGTGCCGTCCAGCTCGCGCTTGCGGATCTGCTCGCGCATCTCACCGAAGGCTGGGAACGGGGTGGGCTTGGCCTCGATGCCCAGGGTGTTGGACAGCGAGTTGCACACCGCCTCGACCCAGTCGGCGTGGGGGCCGTCGGCGTTGTAGGCGAGGGTCAGGGGGCCCTCGAAGGGGCTCATGCCCTCGGCCTCCTCCCACAGCTTCTTCGCCTCGGCCTCATCGAACTCGAGCACCTCGGCGCCGGGGATATCGGTGGCACCGCCGCCGGGGATCACCGGGGAGACGAAATCGGTGGCGGGGGTGCGGGTGCCGAAGAAGAGGTTGTCGCAGATGGTCTGACGGTCGATGGCCCGCGAGATCGCCTGGCGGCGCAGCTTCCCGGCCTCGCCCTCGAAGTTCTTGTCGTACCCGGGCAGGGTGATCGACTGGAACACAGCACCCTCGGTGTTCACCGCGCGCTCGCCCAGCTCGTCCTCGAAGGTGGACAGGGCGGAGTTGGGGATCTGGTCCACGACGTCGACGTTGTCCGAAGACAGGTCGTTGTACATGGTCTCCGGGTCCTGGTAGACGGTGAAGGTCAGCCCGGCGTTCTGGGCCTTGCGGGGACCGTCGTAGGACTCATTGGGGACCAGCACGAGCTCCTGGTCGTGGCTCCAGCTCTCGAGCTTGTAGGGGCCGTTGGCGAGCGGCGACTCGCCGAAGGCCTCCATGTCCTCGAAGGCGGAGGGCGGCAGCGGCATGTACGCCGAATAGCCCAGGCGGGTGGGGAAGTCGGACTGGGCGGAGACCAGGCGCACGGTGAAGGTCTTCTCGTCCACGACCTCCAGGCCGGAGAGGGTCGCATCCTCGGCGACGTCCTTGGCGGACAGCTCCTTGTAGCCCTCGATGGGCTCGAAGAAGTACTGGCCGATCTGGGCGTTCGTAGCGTTGGCGCCGTAGTTCCAGGCGTCCACGAAGTCCTGGGCGGTCACCGGGGTGGAGCCGTCGGAGTAGGTCAGGCCCTCACGGATGGTGATGGTCCAGTTCTGGTTGTCCTCGGACTCGATGGACTCTGCGACGTCGTTCTCGGTGGAGCCGTCGGCCTTGTAGTAGACCAGGCCCGCCCACAGCATGGTGATGATCCGGCCTCCGCCGACCTCACCGGTGTTGGTGGGGATCAGGGGGTTCTCGGGCTCGGTGGTGTTGGCGTAGATGGGCTCGCCGGAGCCGCCGTCGGCTCCGCCGCCACCGCTGCCGCCGTTCCCGCCGTCACCGCCCCCGCCGCAGGCGGCGAGGGTCAGCGCGGCGCCGCCGGCGGCGGTGCTCAGCATCATGGTTCGGCGCGTGAAGGCCATGGGGGATCTCCTGGTGCGTTTGAGGGGTCGGGACGCCTCGGGGGTCGCCCGCACCGCAATGTGCGGATCTGCCGAGTATGCAGCAGCTCATGTCAAGAGGCGTTCATCCTTCGATAACTTCTCGGTGACGGAACCTACACGTTCTCCGTCCGGGGTGCGAGATCTGCTGGATAGCGCGCCCCTCGATCAGTCCGCGCGACGGGCGCGCGGGGCCCGGGTTCCGACGGAGCCGCTCAGCATCTGAAGACCATCCCGGCCGCCTGCGGTCCTCGCCCGTCCCCGAGAAGAGGGTGTTCAATGGCCGTATGACTGCGACCTCTGCATCCGCCACCGCCGCAACCCCGCCCGTCGACCCCACCACCACGGAGGCCTGGGCCGCGCTGGAGGCCCACAGCCTCGAGCTGACCACCTCTCTGCGGGAGATGTTCGCCGCTGATCCGCAGCGCGCCGAGCGCTTCACCCTCGATGCCGCGGACCTGCACGTGGACCTGTCGAAGAACGCCATCACCGAGGAGACGGTCCAGCTGCTGCTGCAGCTGGCCCGCGAGGTGGGTCTCGAGCAGCGGCGCGAGGCGATGTTCACCGGTGCGCACATCAACACCACCGAGGACCGCGCGGTGCTGCACACCGCGCTGCGCCGCCCGGCCGGGGCCGCCCCCGCCCTCGAGGTCGATGGCCAGCAGATCGACCAGGACGTGCACGAGACCCTGCAGCGCGTCTACGCGTTCGCGCGCAAGATCCGCTCGGGCGAGTGGACCGGCATGACCGGCAAGCCGATCCGCACCGTGGTGAACATCGGCATCGGCGGCTCGGACCTCGGGCCCGTCATGGTCTACGAAGCGCTGCGGCCCCTCGCACAGGAGAGCCTCAGCGCCCGCTTCGTCTCCAACATCGACCCCACCGACGCGTATGCCACCACCGCGGATCTGGATCCCGAGACGACGCTCGTGATCGTGGCCTCCAAGACCTTCACCACCCTGGAGACCATCACCAACGCCCGCCTGGTGCGGCAGTGGCTGCTGGATGGTCTGCGTGAGCAGGCGGGACTGACCGCCGAGCAGGAGACCGAGGCGGTCGCCAAGCATTTCGTGGCGGTCTCCACGGCGCTGGACAAGGTCGAGGAGTTCGGGATCGACCCGGCCAATGCCTTCGGCTTCTGGAACTGGGTGGGCGGACGCTACAGCGTCGACTCCGCGATCGGGACGGTGCTCGCGACCGTGCTGGGCCCCGAGGCGTTCGAGGAGCTGCTGGCCGGATTCCACGCGATGGATGAGCATTTCCGCACCGCCCCCGCCGAGGCGAACGTGCCGTTGCTGATGGGCCTGCTGAACGTGTGGAACGTGAATTTCCTGGAGGCGGAGACCCACGCGGTCCTCCCCTACTCGCAGTACCTGCACCGCTTCCCCGCCTACCTCCAGCAGCTGACCATGGAGTCCAACGGCAAGTCGGTGCGCTGGGACGGCTCTTTGGCCACCACCGAGACCGGCGAGGTGTTCTGGGGCGAGCCCGGCACCAACGGGCAGCACGCCTTCTACCAGCTGATCCACCAGGGCACCCGGGTGATCCCCGCGGACTTCATCGCCTTCGCCACCCCGAACCATGCGCTGCGCGACGGCGAGCAGGACGTCCACGAGCTGTTCCTGGCGAACTTCTTCGCCCAGACCAAGGCGCTTGCCTTCGGCAAGACCGCCGAGGAGGTCCGCGCCGAGGGCACCGAGGGCGCGCTGGTAGCGGCCCGCGAGTTCTCCGGCGACCGTCCCACCACCTCGATCCTGGCCGCGAAGCTCACGCCCTCGACGCTGGGGCAGCTGATCGCGCTGTACGAGCACATCACCTTCGTGCAGGGCGTGGTGTGGGGCATCAACTCCTTCGACCAGTGGGGCGTGGAGCTCGGCAAGCAGCTGGCCAAGAACCTCGCCCCGGCTGTGGCCGGCGACGACGAGGCGCTCGCGCAGGAGGACTCCTCCACCGCGGGACTGATCCGCTGGTACCTCGCGCACCGCGAGGACTGAGCACCGCAAGGACGCAGCGCTGCCCGGCATGGGCGGCACAGGCTCAGAGGGCCCGGGGGCTGACATGCCCCCGGGCCCTCGTTCACCATCCCGCCACCCCCAGGCCGCCTCGCGTTCACCTGTGATGCGCCGTGCGCCCCGGAGAGGTCACAACTGGGCCACATCGCGTGCAACCGCGGCAACCGTCATCCATGCTGCTGAAGCACCGGGACCATGTCCCCGTCGGCCGCACGAGCCGCGCGCTCCCCACCGTCGGGGGCCGCACCGCGATCAAGGAGGACCGCGCATGAACCCCACGACCGCTCCCCGCACTCTGACCCCGTCGCGCCGCGCCGTGACGCTGGGCGGCACCGCGGCGCTCGCCGCCACCGCCCTGACCGCCTGCAACCCCGGCGGCTCCGGCGGTGGGGGCAGCAACCCCGATGCCGCGCCCGTCGAGGAGCAGGACGCCTCCGAGCTCGCCGGTAAGACCCTCTCCTACGTCTACTTCACCGATGGTCCCGATGAGCAGGCCACCCGTGACCTCATCGCCCAGTTCGAAGAGGAGTACGACGTCACCGTCGACCTGGAGATCGTGCCGTTCTCCGATATCACCACCACCCTGCAGGCGCGCCTGTCCGGCGGTCAGGCCCCCGATGTGGCGCGCGTGGCCGCGACCGCTCCGTTCGTCGGCGATCTGCTGATCCTGGACGACTATCTGGGGGCGGAGTACCTCGAGGAGTTCTCCGAGGGGGTGCGCGTGGGCATGACCGATCCCGACGGGAAGATCCATGCGGTCGCCTCCGACCTCACGCAGAACGGTCCCTTCGTGAACCTCGACCTGTTCGAAAAGGCCGGGGTGGAGGTGCCGGATTCCTGGACCTGGGAGGAGATGGTCGACCTCGCCACGCAGGTGCAGGAGAAAACCGGGTGCGAGTACGCCTTCGCGATGGACAAGTCCGGGCATCGCCTCTCCACGATCCTCTCCCAGGGCGGCACCTACCTGGTGCAGGAGGGTGAGAGCTCCCTGGACCCGGCGGCCGCCACCACGGCGCTGCAGCCGCTGGTGGACATGATCGAGAACGGCACGTCGCCGTCTGATTTCTGGCTGGATTCGGGCACCAAGTACCAGGGCGCCAATGAGGTGTTCCTGGCCCAGCAGGTGCCGGTCTATCTCTCGGGCAACTGGCAGGTCGCCCAGTTCGACGAGGGTGCCGAGTTCGCCTGGACCACGATGCCGAACCCCTCGATGTCCTCTGGCGGCGGCTTCCCCGGCGGCAAGTTCATGGTGGGCTTCGCCGAGGGGCCCGAGAACCAGCTCGCCGCCACCTTCCTGCAGTTCATGAACTCCAAGGAGTCGCAGGAGGCCTTCATCACCGCGTCCTCGTTCATGCCCACCCGGGCGGATCTCACCGAGTCCGGCGTCACCTACCCGATGCGGGATCAGGAGATGGGCGTGTTCGTCACCGATCTCTCCGAGACCCCGCCGGAGGCCTTCGCCGCCTGCTACGACCCGAACTTCGATGCCGCCGCGCAGGAGTTCATCAAGGAGTTCTCCCAGGTGGTGGCCGGCAACAAGGACCTGGCCACCGCCATGGAGGATCTCAAGGCCGCCATCGACTCCATCGTGGAGCAGGCCTGATGTCCTCGGCCACGGCACCCGCGGCCCCACGTCGGCGCCGACGGGTGCCGTGGTCCCTGCGGGCGGCGCCGTACCTGTTCCTGCTGCCCAACATGGTGATCTTCGGGCTGTTCACCATCTACCCGGCCTTCAGCGGGCTGAACATCTCGCTGTACTCCTCCCGCAACGGCCGCACCTTCGAATGGGCGGGGCTCGGGAACTACCAGCGGATCTTCGCCGACGACGAGTTCTTCCAGGCGCTGGTGAACACTGTCGTGTTCGTCCTGGCCTTCGTGGCGCTCGGTGTGCTGATCTCCGTGGTGCTCGCAGTGCAGCTGAACGCGCAGAACATCGGGAAGTCCTTCTTCCGCTCGGTGTTCTTCCTGCCGGTGCTGCTCAGCCCCGTGGTCGTCGGCATCGTGTGGCGCTGGCTGCTGGAGCGCAACGGCGGCTTGGTCAATGCGGCGCTGTCCGCGATCGGCCTGGATGCAGTGCCCTGGCTCGTGAACCCCACCCTGGCCATGGTCTCCGTGGTGGCGGTGAGCCTGTGGGTCAACGTCGGCTTCTACACCATGATCCTGCTGGCCGGACTACAGTCCATCGACCCGAACCTGTATGAGGCCGCGAGCCTGGACGGCGCCTCGCCGCTCGAGCAGTTCCGGCACATCACGGTGCCGATGCTCGCGCCCACCACGATGGTGGTGCTGATCCTGTCCACCATCCACGGCTTCCAATCCTTCGACGTCATCTACAACCTCACCGGCGGTGGACCGGTCGGCTCGACCACGCTGCTGGTGCAGTACGTGTACGACAACGCCTTCGGGCCCCAGATGCAGTACGGCATGGCCGCCGCCGGGTCGGTGGTGCTGTTCCTGATCGTCATGAGCTTCACGCTGCTGAACTGGTGGCTGGGCCGGCGCGCGGAGGCGGTGTGAGATGAGCACGAGCACGAAACCGACGACCTGGACCTCGACCTCCCGCACCCGGGTGCGTCCGCGCGATGCGGTGCGCACCGTGAATCTCACGGCGCTGGCCCTGCTGGTGCTGATCCCGTTGCTGTGGACGGTGCTGGGCTCCTTCAAGAGTCCCTCGGAGCTCGCGCAGCGACCGCCCACGCTGCTGCCGGAGACCTGGCGGCCCGAGAACTACGTCCAGGCGCTGACCAGCTTCGACGTGCTGCGCTACCTCACCAACAGCGTGATCGTGGTGGTCGTGGCGACGCTGCTGACCCTGATCATCAACTCGATGGCCGCCTATGCGCTCAGCCGCTACAACTTCCGTGGCCGGGACCTGCTGTTCCTGGTCACGCTCGCGACGATCATGGTGCCGCTGCAAGTGATCCTGATCCCCGTCTACCAGGTGACCGCCTCCCTGGGGCTGACCAACTCCCTATGGGGCGTGATCCTGCCCGCAATCGCCACCCCGACGGGTGTGTTCCTGCTGCGCCAGTACATGCTCACGATCCCCGATGAGCTCATCGATTCCGCCCGCGTGGACGGCGCCCGAGAGTTCGGAATCTTCTGGTGGGTGGTGCTGCCGCTGTGCAAGCCGGCCCTCGCCGTGCTCGCAATCTTCTCGGTGCTGTGGCGGTGGAACGACTTCCTGTGGCCGCTGGTGGTCACCAATGAGAGGACCCGCACCCTGCCGGTGGCGCTGGCCCGTTTCGCGAGCCAGGAGGTGGTGCCCTTCAACCTGGTGCTGGCCATCTCCGTGGTGTCGATGGTGCCGGTGCTGATCTGCTTCCTGGTCTTCCAGAAGCAGATCGTCCAGGGCATCGCCGCAACCGGCATGAAGTGACCGGCGGGCGCCGTCTGACCGGCCGCACGCCGCGCCGTGATCTGGCGCCCGCCGCGGCGCGCGGTCCGCTGAGGCGACTCGCATAGTGGGCAATGGCCTGCGGAACCACCCGGCGACATGCGATGATGTGACCTGGCAGATATCACACCTCAAGGGGGACCCATGGAGCTTCTCCTACCCGTCGTCGGCGTAATCGTGATCCTCGCGATCGTGGGGCTGATCGTGACCGTCATCATCATGCGCAGCTACCGGATCGCGGCACCGAACGAGGCCCTGATCATCACCGGCCGCGGCACCAAGGCCGGGGACGTGGACCTCGAGTCCGGCGGCGCCCGTGTGGTGATCGGCGGCCGCGCGATCGTGCGCCCGATCTTCGATCGCGCTTTCGTGCTCTCACTCTCCTCCCGCCAGATCCCGGTGGAGGTCGAGGGCTACTCCATGAACGGCATCTTCCTGCGTCTGCGCGGGGTGGCGCAGGTGAAGGTGGGCGGCAATGTGGACGATGTGCGCAAGGCCTCCCAGCGCTTCCTGGACCAGCAGAAGCAGATCGACCACTACACCCAGGAGATCCTCTCCGGCACCCTGCGCGCCGTGGTCGGCACCCTGACCGTGGAGCAGATCATCCGTGACCGCGCCTCCTTCGCCAGCCAGGTGCAGGCTGAGGCCGAGCATTCGATGAACAACCAGGGCCTGGTGATCGACACCTTCCAGATCTCCGCCGTGGAGGATGACGGTTCCTACCTGCGGGACTGGGGTCGCCCCGAGGCGGCGCTGGTGGCCAAGCGCGCGGCGATCGCCGAGTCCGATGCGAACCGTGAGGCCACCCAGGCCAAGAACGTCAACCTCCAGCAGGAGGCGGAGTCCAAGCAGGCCTTCGATCTGCGCAACGCGGAGATCAAGGAGCAGACCGACGCCCGGCAGGCGGTGGCCGACGCCGCCGGCCCGCTGGCCCGTGCCGCCCAGCAGCAGAAGATCATCGAGCAGGAAGAGCTCATCGCGGTCCGGAACAATGACCTGCGCGAGAAGCAGCTGATCGCCGAGGTCATCAAGCCGGCCGATGCCTCCCGTCAGGCGCAGCAGCAGGAAGCCGACGCGAAAAAGTACGCGCGCGTGGCCGAATCCGAGGCGCAGCTGACCGATGAGCGCAACCGCGCAGAGGCCCGCAAGGTCTCCGCGGACGCCGAGGCCCACGCCATCGAAGCCCGGGGCCGCGCCGAAGCCGAGGTGGAGCTGCAGCGCCGCTCCAAGGACGCCGAGGCGGTGCGCCTGGAGGGCCAGGCGGAGGCCGATGCGCTGCGCGCCAAGGGCGAGGCCGAGGCCGCGTCGATCCGCGCCAAGGGTGATGCGGAGGCGGAGACCACCCGCGCCCGCGCCGAGGCGTACAAGCAGTTCAACGACGCCGCGGTCCTGGCCCAGGTGCTCGAGGTGCTGCCGCAGGTGGCCGGGGAGCTGGCCTCCCCGTACTCCAACATCGACAACCTCTCGGTGTTCTCCACCGACGGCGAAGCGAAGATCGGGCAGAACATCTCCGTGGGCCTCGCGCAGGTGCTGGAGATGGTCCGCTCCACCACGGGCGTGGATTTCCAGGAGACGCTCGAGCGGGCCGCCGCCGGTGGCCGCCAGGTGCGCGAGCAGTCCGAGTCCGCCGCCGATGCCCAGTCCGAGGACCCCGGCCAGACCGGGCAGAACTGAGGGCCCTCCGGACCGCCGCTGCGCGGTCCGCGCCCCCTAGAGTGGAGCCGGGGCATTCCGCGCGGAGTGCCCCGGCTCCGGCCCGGCGAGAGAAGAGAGCACAGCTTCCATGAAGATCGGAATCCTGACCTCCGGCGGTGACTGCCCCGGCCTGAACGCCGTCATCCGCGGCGTGGTCATCAAGGGCAACACGATGTTCGAGGATGAGTTCATCGGCTTCAAGGATGGCTGGCGCGGCGTCATCGAGAAGGACTACATGACGCTGCCGCGGCGCCGGGTGCGCGGCATCGGCCGCATCGGCGGAACGATCCTGGGCACCTCGCGCTCCAACCCCTTCGCCGACGGGGAGGACGGCGCCGAGATCGTGCGCCAGAACATGGACGACATGGACATGGACGCCCTCATCGCGATCGGCGGCGACGGCACCCTGTTCACCGCGAACCGGCTGTTCGAGGCGGGCATCCCCATCGTCGGCGTCCCCAAAACGGTCGACAACGACCTCGATGCCACCGACTACACCTTCGGCTTCAACACCGCCGTGGAGATCGCCACCGAGTCCCTGGACCGCCTGCGCATGACCGGCGATTCGCACCACCGCTGCATGGTGGGCGAGGTGATGGGCCGCTCGGTGGGCTGGATCGCCCTGCACTCGGGCATGGCGGCCGGCGCGCACGTGATCTGCCTGCCGGAGTTCCCCCTGAGCCTGGACGACATCTGCCACTACGTGCAGGCGGCTTTCAATCGCGGGCGCGCCCCGCTGGTCGTGGTCGCCGAGGGCTTCGTCCCCAAGGATGCGCCCGAGGGCTTCATGGACTACGAGCTCGACGAGTTCGGGCGCCCGCGCTTCGGCGGGATCGCTGAGGCGCTCGCCCCGCTGATCGAAGAGCGGCTGGGCATCGAGACGCGGGCGACGGTGCTGGGGCATATCCAGCGCGGTGGTGAGCCCACCGCATATGACCGGGTGCTGGCCACGCGGCTGGGCACCACCGCCCTGGATCTCGTGCATAAGGGCGGCTTCGGCCGCATGGTGGCACTGCGCGGCACCGAGATTGTGGATGTGCCGCTCAGCGAGGCCATCGATTCGCTGAAGAAGGTGCCGGAGTCCCGCTGGCGTGAGGCCGAGGTGCTGTTCGGCTGAACCGGCGACCCTGACAGCGGCGGGGCCGGGGCGAGTGCATCGCCCCGGCCCCGCTGCGCTGTGCGCTCAGTGCTGTGCAGGGCGCTCAATGCTGTGCGGGGCGCTCAGTGCTCCTCGCGCGGCTGGTCGATCTCGCCCAGCAGGGCCTTCGCGTAGCTGGCATGCACCGACTCCTCATCGGAGGGGTGGTACATCCCGGCGCGCACATCCCGCGAGAGGCGTTCGAGCTCGCTGCGGCGGAAGTAGTGGGAGCCGCCCGAGGCGCGCAGCACCTGGTCCACTGCCGCGATCGCCGTTTCGGTGGCGCGGGACTTCACCCCGGAGAAGTGCAGGAACCAGCGCGCCCCATGGTCGGTGATGCCCGGGCCCTGCTCCCCCGTGCCCAGTGCGTCGAGGTCCGCCAGCAGCTTCTCGAGCTGGAGGATGACGCCGTCCACGCCAATCGCAGCATCGGCGAGGCGCCAGCGGATATCGGGGTCATCAGCATGGACGATGCCGCGGGTGACGCTGCGCCGGGTGTGCGCCACCTCGGTGCCCACGGTGATCGCGCGCTCAGCGATCCCGGTGTACACCGAGGCGATCAGCAGTTCGAAAGCCCCGAAGATCCCCATCACGAAGGGATCGGGATTGGGGCCGACGGGGGTCGTGGTCAGCACGTGCTCCGCGGTGATCGGGGCGCCGTGCAGGCGGGTGGTGCAGGACTGGCTGGGGCGCATGCCGTGGGTGTCCCAGTCGTCCTTGACCTCAACCTCCGTGGTGCGCTCGAGGATGCCGAAGACCAGGCTCGGATCCTCCTCGGCGGACCCGTCGTCTGCGGCGCGGCGGGCGTGGACCACCAGGCGGTCCCAGACCGGCGCGAGGGAGGTGAAGATCTTCGTGCCGGTGACGCGGAAGCCGCCGTCCTCCTGCGGCTCGGCCCGGGAGGAGGAGTCGAAGAGCATCGCCTCGTTCCCCGCCTCGGAGATGCCGAAGGCGAACAGGCGGTCCGCCGCCGCGTCCTCGAGGATGGGCCGCACTCCCGGCACGCCCAGGCGGTACGCATGCAGGGCCGCGCCGGTGATCACCAGGTGCATGTTCATCGACAGGGCGGTGGCGGGGGCGGCCTGCGCGAGGCGCCGCTGGATCCGGGAGGCCTCCAGCAGGCTCGCGCCCGTGCCGCCCAACTCCTGGGGCACCAGCAGGCGCAGGTAGCCGCGCTCGCGCAGATCGGCGAGGTCATCGCGGGGGAAGGTGTTCTCGCGGTCGTGGACCACGGCGCGCTCACGGAAGGTCGTCAGCAGCTCGTCGGACAGCAGGTCATCGGGCAGTTCGGTCATGGCCGCAGGCTACTGGAGGCGCGAACGGCGTGCAGGAGCCGCCTCACTGGAAGGAGACGGTCTGGCTGTAGTTGCCGTTCTTATCCACGCCGCGCACGTAGAAGTCGGAACCGCCGGAGACGGTCGTGCTGATCTCGAAGGTGCCGCTGCTTTTCCCCACCGACTTCCACTTGCCATGGTGATACGTGCGGAACTCGTAGTCCACGGCCGGGAAGTCGGAGTCCCCGATGGTGACGATGTAGGACTCGGTGCCCTTGGTCCCCTTCTTCCACGTGAGGTTGATGGGGACGTGCGGTTTCCCGCCATTCCAGGACGGCGTGCTGAAGGTGACGGTGGTCGGCTCGCTCACCAGACCTTTTTCGTTCTCCACCGTCACGGTCATCGTGTATTTAGTGCTCTCCGCAACATTGCAGGTCGCCCAGGTCCTCTCCGTGAGGTCGGTGCGGTTGCATTCCACATCACCGGGGTGAAGGGTGATGGATTTCAGCGGCACGCCGCCGAGCTGCGTGGGCTTATCCACGCGGACCATCGTCCGGCAGTCATTGAGCGAGTAGCAGATGAACGGGGTGTTGTAGCCGCGCGCGATCGGTGCCTCCGGGCGCGTGTAGGGCTTGACCGTGTTCGACGGATCCGAGGGCGCGGACTCCCCGCCCTTGAACCGATTGCGGGCCTGCACGGTGAAGCGGTACGAGGTGCCGTTCTTCAGGGTGTCCACTGTGACCGACGTGGTAGAGGCGTCCACGGTCTTGGAGCCGCCGTCCCAGCTGATCACGTAGTCCTTGATGGCAGTGCCGTTGTCCTGGGCCGGTTTCCAGGACACCACGGCCCGGCCGTCGGGACCGGCGCCGGTGCCCTCATCCGGCAGGCTCGCGCTCACGCCCGTGGGTGCCTCCGGGATCGCCCAGGGCACCACCTCGTTCGAGCGAGCCGATGTAGCGCCCTGCCCCACGGAGTTCTTCGCGGTGACGGTGAAGGTGTACCCGGTATCGGGGTCGAGGTTGCGCATGGTCGCGGAGGTGGCATCCCCGCCCGCGGTCACGGTGGTGCCGTCGGAGGCGCGGATGGTGTAGCCGCTGATCGGCTCCCCGTTGTGCACATCGGCATCGGGCTTGTCCCACGTGATGGTCACGCCGCCGCCCAGTCGGTCGTTGGTGCGGCTGGCCTCCACGCCCGAGACGGCTTTCGGCGGCCCGGCCGGGTGCTGCGGGCGGGACCAGCCGGACCAGTCCGAGGGCTCCTCCGAGAGGTTGTGGGCCCGCACCCGGAAGCTGTAATCGTGCCCGTTGATCAGCTCATCCCAGGTCAGCTCGGTGCTGGTGGCGTCCACCGAGCGGGTCTCCAGGCGCCCTCCCTCATCGCGGCGCTGCACGTCGTACTTCTGCAACGCCGAGCCGCGGTTCTCGGGCCGGGACCAGCTGACCTGCAGCTGCCGGTCGCCGCGCTGGACCTGCGGGGTGCCCGGCGGCTCCGGCCGCACATCCGGGGTGGCGGGGGCCGAGGGCGACGAGGCCGGGGAGTCACCGACCTCGTTGTGCGCCACCACCTGGAAGGTGTACTCGGTGCCGTTGGTGAGCCCCGTGACGGTGCACGTGGTCGACTTGCACTTCTGGGTGACATTGCCGCCGCTCGCGGCGGTGACCGTGTAGCCGCTGATCGGGGCGCCGTTGTCATCGCCCGCGGTGAACGTCAGCTCCACGGTGCCATCGCCCACCTCACCCACGCGAGGGGCCGACGGCGCCTCCGGCTTGCCGCGCACGGTCGCGCGGATCTCGCCGGTGGCCCGCCGTTCGGGATCACCGGTGGCGTCCTCCACCGTGTAGCTCGCGGTGAGGATGCCGGCGAACTCCGGGTCAGGTTCGATGATCACCTGGTCGCCCTCGAACTTCACGCCACCGTCGCCGGAGACCAGCTGGGCATCCACGAGGGTCAGCGGCTCCCCGGGGAAGGGGTTGGAATCGTTCTCGAGCACGTCCACGCGGCCGGTCGTCCCCGCGTCGATCACCGGCTCATCCAGGCCCGGGGAGACCTTTGGGCGGCGGCTGCCGGTGACGGTGAGCTGGAACGTCTCCGTCACCGGTGCGGTCACGGAGTCGGTGACGGTCACCGGCAGCTGGATCGTCTCCCCGCGCGGGGCATCCAGCTCGGCGCTCACGCTCAGGGTGCTGCCGCTGATGGAGGCGCTCACCCCCTCGGGCAGAACGGAGTCATCCACACTGAACTCGAGCGGATCACCATCGGGGTCCTCCGCCGCGGTGCGCAGATCCACGGTGGTCGCAGAGCCGCCGGATTCCACCTCGATCAGGGAGCCGCGCAGCGTGGGTGGCTGGTTCGTCTCGCCGCTGAGCACCTCGATGGGGATGCTGAGCGAGCCACGTGCGGCGGTCGCATCTCCGGCGGCGCCGTCAGAGACCTCCACCGTGATCGTGTCGCGGCCCTCGTAGTCCTCGGCCGGGCGGTACACCAGCGTGGTCTCGTCCGCGACCAGCGGGGTGCCGTCGGTGTGGTCGGCCTGCGCTGCGTCATCGTCGAGCACCCGGGCATGCTGCGCGCCAGGCCGCACCCGCACCAGGGAGGAGTCGGCCAGGTCGATGCTCAGCTCGCTGCCGGAGACCACCTCGAGGGTCCCACCCACCCAGACCGGCGGGATGCGGGCGGTGCCGGGCACCCACACGTAGCCGGAGGAGGTCTGCTCATCGCGGTCGGTGATGGTGTAGCGCAGACGCTGCTGCTCCTCACCGGGGATCACCGTGAGGATTCCGTCATCGCTGAGCAGGGAGCCGTCGGCCCCGTCCTCCATCCGCACCGTCAGATCGGAGATCGAGCCATCGGGGTCGCGATCATTGGCCAGCACATCCACGGTGATGGTCTCCCCCGCCGGGTCCAGCACCTGGGCGGGATCCACGTAGTCATCGACCGCGATGGGATCGCGCAGCGGGGCGCCCGGGTCCACCCGCAGCGTCACCGTCGCGGCGCTGGTCAGCTGGCCGTCGGACACCTCATAGGTGAGGGTGTGCGTGCCCGGCTCCTCCGGGGTCATCACGGTGATGCGGTCGCTCGAACGACCCTCCGCGGGCGGGATCACCTCGATATCCGTCAGCGGGGTCACCGAATCGTGGAGGAGCTGGAGGGCATCCTCCTCCGGGTCGGAGTCGTTCATGAGCACGGGGATCTGGATCTCGCGGCCGGGCCGCACATCCAGCTCGTCATCCACGGCGTAGGGCGGCTGGTTGAGCTCCGGCGGCGCCGCGACGCCCACCAGCACCTCCGCGGTGCCGATCGCCCCGGAGGCATCCATCACCTGGTAGCGGAAGGTATCGGTGCCCACCGCATCCGGATAGGGCACGTACTCGATCCACTGACCGGTGGCGCTCGTGATCTCCCCCAGCTGCGGGGCGGGCTCGGAGATCCCCATCAGCATCACCGAATCGCCCTCGGCGTCGATGCCGGTGGTGGGCACGGGGATGCGCACCGGGGAGCCCGCCACCGCGCGGGCCACGAGATTCTGGGGCTGCGGCGGAGTGTCCTCGGCATCGGCGGGGATGATCCGCACCCGGAGCCGACTGGAGCCATCGCGGCCGGTCTGGTCCACCGCCTCATAGGAGATCGTCGCCTCCCCTTGCGCATCCGGGGCGGCACGGAAACGGATCTGCTGATCATGGGTCTCGACCACCCCGAGACCCTCCACCCCGTCAGTCCCGGAGACCTCCCCCAGGTGCAGGGTGGAGCCGGTGGGAGAGATGTCGTTGCTCAGCACATCCACGAGCACCATGTCCCCAGCGCAGACCACGGCCTCATCCGGGGCGGGCACCGGGTTGGCGAACTGGGTATCGGTCGCGGCGAGCATGACCCGCACGGTGCCCGTGGAGCTGCCCTCGGCGTTCGCGACCTCATAGGTCAGCGGCACCGGCTCCTCGCTGACAGCGGCACCGGGCTCGACCTCCACGCGGATCAGATGATGCCCCACCACGGTGGCTTTGACACCGCTGTCCTCGGGGACGGTCACGGAGCTGGTGACCAGCACCCCGCCCGCGGGGCCCACCGCGCCCTCCCCGGCCCCGGCCCCGCAGCCCGCGGATGAGGCGCAGGGGTACCCGCAGTCCGCCCCGCAGCAGGGGCAGGGCTCGCCGCAGCCGCCGCAGGCCTCCCCGCAGATGCAGCAGGGGCAGCCGCAGATGCAGCAGCCCCAGCCGGTCCAGCCGCAGCCCGTCCCGCAGCCGATCCCGGGCCAGCCGTCGGCACCGGAGCCCGCCCCCGCGCACCACGGCATCGCCGAGGATGACCCGGAGTGGCAGCGCATCGCCCAGGAACCCGCCACCGAGGGATCCCGCGGCAGCTGGAACCGCCGACTGGGCATGAAGCTGAAGCCCTCCGAGGAAGAGCTCGCCGCGCGCCGCGCGCGCCTGGCCGAGGAGCGCAGCCGCGCCGAGGAGGAGCGCCGCGCCGAAGCCGTCCGGCAGGAGGAGGAGCAGCGCGCCTCGAGCCGCCGCGAAGCCCGTCGGCGCCAGCAGGAACAGCGCCGGCGCGAGCAGCGCGAGGTCATCCAGACCAACTTCCAGGGTGCCCGCACCATCCTCATCGCGAACCCCAAGGGCGGCGCACGCAAGACCACCAGCACCTACCTGCTCGCCGCGACCATGGGCATCGTGCGCGGCGGGTCCGTCGTGGCATGGGATGCCAACGAGACCATGGGCACCCTCGGGGACCGGTCCCGCGTCGGCAACCACACCCGCACCGTCGTGGACCTGCTGCACGGCGCCGAGGGGCTTTTCTCCTCGATCGAGGGCAGCCGCCTGGGGGCCCTGGACGCCTTCGTGCGTCCGCAGGGGGACAGCCACTTCGACGTGCTGGCCTCCGATGAGGACCCCACCCGGCAGGACATCGTGGACGCCAAGGGTTTCGCGACCGTCCACGAGATCCTCACGCGCTTCTACCGGCTGATCCTCGTGGACACCGGCAACAACATGCGCACCGGCCATTTCCAGGCCGCCCTCGAGGCCGCCGATCAGCTCGTCATCCCCGTCGCGGCCAGCCACGACTCCGCGCGCGTGGCCCAGCAGATGATGAAGGCGCTGGTCGCGAGCGGGCACGAGGAGCTGGTGCGCTCGGCCGTCGTGCTCATGCACGAGCTCGAACCGGAGGGATCGCCCGACGGCCCGGCCGTCGCGCAAGAGCTCGCGGACGCCTTCGCGCCGCAGGTCGCCGAGGTGCTGCCGATCCCTTTCGACGATGCCCTCAAGCGCGGTGGCGCCATCGACTACGCCACCACCTCCGAATCCACGCAGAACGCCTACCTCGATGCCGCGACCGCCGTGGCGCGCGGGGTCCAGCAGGCCGCGCAGAATCGCGAGGAGAAGAGCGCCGACGGGGACGCCTGAGCAGCAGAGGCCCCCGTCGGGCCCGGACCGGTCAGATGCCGGTCCGGGCCTCGTCAGCCGCTGAGCTTCAGCCCTGCTCCTTTTCCCAGGCGCCGTAGCTGCCCTGCAGCTCCACGACGTCCCAGCCGGCCCGGCGCAGCGCGGAGGACGCCACCGTGTTGCGCTGCCCGGACTGGCAGAACGTGATGAGCTTCGTGCCCTCGGGCAGCTGGTCCTGGTGGAACAGCACCTTCCCGGCGCTCAGCTGCTCCGCCCCCGGGATCGTGCCGGCGGCATGCTCGGAGCGGTTGCGCACATCCAGCAGGTAGTCCTCCGGCTCGCTCTCGCGCAGCGCCGCGAGATCCGCGGGAGCCACCACCGCCGGGGCCGACAGCTCCAACTCCTCCAGGGAGGGCAGGTAGCCGGTGAGGCGATCCACGCCCACCCGCACGAAGTGGTCGCTCCACTCGCTCGCGGTCTCGGCATCAGGCGCGAGGACCACGAGCTCGGCGTCATCGGACTCCGGATCGAAGGCCCAGCCGATGTGCGTGGCGGCCTTGCCGAGGTTCGGCAGGGACAGCGCCCCGGGTACGGTGCCGGCGTGGACCTCCTCGACCGGGCGGGTGTCCACGAGTGCGAGGGAACCATCAGCCATCCCCGTGCTGAGCTGGGTGGCGCTGACCTCCTGCGGGACGGGCCGCTCACCCATGATCGCCGGGCCCTGCTTGTTCTGCCGCTTCATGCGGGCGAAATAGGCGTGGGCATCGGGCTGGCCGTCCAGCAGCTCCTCGATGAAGCCCTGCTCATCGTCGTTCTCCAGGTACGTCGCCCACCAGGCGAACTTGCGCTCATAGCCCACGGTGGTCGACGGCAGAGCGCCCAGCGCCTTGCCGCAGGCGGAGCCGGCGCCATGACCGGGGAAGACCTGGATGTGATCGCCCAGGTCGATGAAGGCATGCTTGAGGGAGGCGAACAGCTGCTTGGCGCCTGCGAACCGGGTGTCCTGGTAGCCGGCGGCCTCATCGAGCAGGTCCGGGCGGCCCAGGTCCCCGGAGAACACGAAGTCACCGGTGAGGTAGTAGCCGGGCTGGTCGGTCACTGCCCCGTCGGTCACCAGGTAAGCGAGATGCTCGGGGGTGTGGCCGGGGGTGTGCTTGGCGGTGACAGTGATGTTGCCGAGCGTGATGGTGCCGCCGTCGTGCAGCAGCTCGGCGTCGAAGCCGTAGGTCCAGTCCTCCCCACCCTCACCGGAGACGTACGCGGTCGCGCCGGTGGCGGCGGCGAGCTCCCGGGTGCCGGAGAGGAAGTCGGCGTGGATGTGGGTCTCGGTGACCGCGGTGATCGTCAGGCCGTGGCGGGCGGCGAGGTCCAGGTAGACCTGGATATCGCGGCGGGGGTCCACCACGAGGGCTTCGCCCTTGGCCTGGCAGCCGATCATGTAGCTGGCCTGCGCCAGGTCTTCGTCGTAGATCCGTTCGAGCAGCATGGGGTTCTCCTGGGTCAGTCGGTGGCGGGGTGGTCGTTCGTCCGGCGGGTGGGGCTGTCGTTGGGCTGGGCATCGGGCTGGGCATCGGGCCGGGTGAGGTCCCAGCTCTGCCCGGTGGTGGGGGTGAAATGGGAGGTCAGACGGAACTGGTCGCCGCGCAAGAGGGTGATGCGCCATTCGATCGCCCCCCGTTCGCTGCGGCCGAAGCGTTCGATGCGGAAACCGGGGGAGCGGGGGGTGACGCCCAGCAGCTCGGCGTTCTCGGCCGCGAGGGTGACCGCCTCGATGACTTCGTGGCCGAAGCGGGGCACGACGCCCAGACGCTGTTCCATCTGCGTGTACAGGGCGGTGTGGGAGAAGTCCGCGTCCAGCAGTGGACGGGCGAGCTCGGCGTCGAGGTAGACGGTGTCCAGTGCGAGCGGCACTCCGTCGGAGCAGCGCAGCCGGGTGAGGACCAGCAGCGGATGGTCTGCGGGGAGGTTCAGGTGGGCGGCGGCCTCCGGGTCGGTGGTCTCCTCCAGGCGCAGCACGCGGCTGTCCTGGCTGTGTCCGGCATCCTCCACGGAGGCGAACAGGCTGTAGAGCACGCCGACGGGCTGTTCGACGACGCCCGGGCACACCCGCGGGGTGCGGCCGCGCTCAGCGCTGACGAGGCCGGATTCGCGCAGCGGGCGCAGGGCCTGCCGCATGGTCTGCCGACTGACGCCGTATTCTGCTGCCAGCACCTTCTCGCCGGGGAAGGCGGTGGGGTATTCGCCCAGGTCGATGCGCCGCCGCAGGTCCTGTTCGACCTGGCGCCACAGCGCGGGGCCCCCGTCACGTATCAGATCGATCGCCGGCATCTCTTGCCTCCTGAACTCTCCGCCGCCTAAGGTACGTACATTCCGGCCCGCGGGCAAGACCGGGGCCACGCACAACACCCCAGGGGGTCAACGATGACCAGCATCCACCACCGCGTCCTCATCATCGGCGGCGGCAACGCCGGCATCACCGTCGCCGCGCGACTGCGCCGCCAGGGGGTCGAGGACATCGGCCTCATCGAACCCAGCGACAAGCACTACTACCAGCCACTATGGACCCTCGTGGGCGGCGGCTGCGCACGGCAGAAGGAGACCGTCCGCTCCGAGGCATCGGTCATGCCGCAGGGCGTGGCCTGGATCAAGGACCGCGCCACCGACATCGACCCCGAACAGAAGCTCATCTCCACCGCCGGTGGTGTGCAGATCACCTACGACCAGCTCGTCGTCTGCCCCGGCATCCAGCTGGACTGGGACGCGATCGACGGCATGGCCGAGGCGCTCGAGACCCCGGCGGTGTCCTCCAACTACCGCTTCGACCTGGCCCCGAAGACCTGGGATCTGATCCGACAGCTGCGCTCGGGAACTGCCGTGTTCACGATGCCGTCGGGCCCCATCAAATGCGCCGGCGCCCCGCAGAAGATCGCGTATCTCGCCGCCGACTACTGGCGCACGCAGGGCATGCTGGACAACATTCGCGTGGTGCTCGTGCTGCCCACGCCCGGCATGTTCGGCGTGCCGGAGTTCGCAGAGGAGCTCGAGCGCGTGGCGCAGGACTACGGCATCGAGGTCCGCTTCAGCAGCGAGGTCACCGCGATCGACGGCCCCGGCAAGACCGTGACCATCACCCCGAACGACGGCGGGGAGGCCGAGACCCTGGCCTTTGACATGCTGCACGTCGTGCCGCGGCAGTCCGCCCCGGACTGGCTGAAGCGCACCCCGCTCGCCGATCCCGAGAACCCCGCCGGCTACGTGCAGGTGGACAAGCACACCCTGCAGCACGTGCGCTACCCCGATGTGTTCTCGCTCGGTGATGCCGGCTCCACCCCGAACTCCAAGACCGGCGCCGCGATCCGCAAGCAGGCCCCGGTGCTGGTGGAGAACCTGTTGGCGCGCATGAAGGGCGAGGAGCTCACCGGATCCTACGGCGGTTACGCCTCGTGCCCGCTGACCACCTCGCGCTCGACGATGCTGCTGGCCGAGTTCGACTACACGATGCGGCCCACCCCGAGCTTCCCGAAGATCGACACCACGAAGTCCCGCAAGGACATGTGGCTGCTCAAGCGCTACGGGCTGCCCGCGATGTACTGGAACCTCATGCTCAAGGGCAGGGCCTGAGAGATCTGCCGCCTGCCGTGTTGCGGAGTTGTTTGATCATCAGCAAACAACTCTGAACAACTTTGGGAAACAACTCTCGGGTCGGGTGCGGTCAGAGGTCGGCCGCGATCCATCGAACCCCCGGGCCTCGAGTGGGACCATCGGGGTCTTTCTTGATGCGACGGGTGTTGGCGAGGTGGCGCAGAACCTGCGTGACCTCCCGAGCGGGGGTGCCGGTGGCGGAGGCGATGGCGCGATTGGTGACTGTCTCGCCGGATTGCACCGCGCTCATCACCCAGTGCTCGACCGCGCCGGCCTGGGGAGCGGTGCCGCCAGAGGCGGAGAACTCGTTGCGCGCCTGCCCACTGAGCTGCCACTCGTCAGCGCCCTGCGCTTCCTGCAGCACACCGGTGCTGACCATCCAGCCGAGGACCGCGCGCGCCTCCGAAATCCCCACCTGGAGGAGAACAGAGGCTTGGCGCCCGGACAGGACGGGCGCGCTCTCCAGATGCTTGAGAACCAGAAGGGCATTGAGACTGTTCACCTCCGCTGCGGGCCCGAGAGTCATGTCCAGGGCGCTGAGCCAGCGGATGAACGCTGTGTCTACCGCATCTGCGGTGAACGTGACAGACACGTGGAAGTTGTCGGCCTGGACGTGGGGTGCCGTGCGCCCATCTCGCAGCATCGCGACCCACATGCGGTCGAAGCCGCGTGACGTCTCCTCTACCAAGCCCAGGCGATGCAGAGCTCGCATCAGCGCCACGTTGCGAGGCATGGAGCGGGTGCTGAGGATCTGGTCTAGTTGAACGCCGTGCGGGAGCGGTCCGGGCGAGTCGATGCTGAGCCTGATCGGAGAGTGGTCGATGTCGATCGGCATCTGTGACGCCCAGTCACGGTGGACAAAGGCGTTGGTCACCGACTCGTCCACAGCCTGCGCAGGAAAATCGGGGATAGGGCGTTCGAGCCCGCTGGGCAGTTCGACGCGAGAGTTCTCTGGATCCGACAGAGCCGAGATGCGCTCGCGCACTGACGTCATGGCGAGCAGGAGCGGACCGGTGTACTCCGTGGTGGACGGCTCTGCCCCAGGGGTGCGTCGCCAGAGGTGACGAGCAAGTACTCGATCGGTGCTGGCCAGTAGGATCTCCCCGGCCACGGTGAGTGTTCCCCGGTCGTCGAGAACGCCCAGGCGGCGCAGCACATCCTCCGCGGAAGTGGCGCGCTCGCCAGGGGAGCGGTGCTCCAGCAGGCGCTGAGCGAGTGTCATGGCGGCGGGGTCCAGGTCGCTGATCCCCAGTGATGAGGGCCGTGCGGTGTAGTCGGGGTTCGCCCGCGCGAACGCGATCGCCTGGCGTTCGCGATCAGTGAGCTCCCGGCAGGAATCCCCGTCGCGGATCGTCGCTGCTCCGTTGGAGCGGGAGTAAACCGTCAGGCCCTGGGGGATACGGATGTCCAGCAGTCGTACCCCATCCCAATCCAGCTCCGTGACGTCGACGGTCAGAGGCGGTCTGGTGTTGTGAAAGATCTTCGCCCGGATGGTGTGCGCATCAGCATCGGTTCCCGTGAACGCTGCTGGACCAGCGGCCTTGTCCCGGAGGCCGAGAATGATGTGGGACTCGCCGTCGGCGTTCGCGAAGCACACCGTAGCGTCCAGCAGCACCTCGATCCGGCGCGCGTCAGGATTGCGTGCGGGAGTGGTCGCAGGATCCTCTTTGAAGTCGAGGTGCTGATCCTCGACGTCCGCGGGTCGGGCGCCGGTGGAGATGGCCTCCAGGGCTGTACGGATCGCCTGCGGCAACGACGGTGACGTGGGCATGATCCGAGACTAGAGTTGTTTGCGAGTTGTTGCAACAACTACAAACAACTCTGAACAACTCGGCGGAACAACTCCTAGGTGTGCGGTCAAGACGGCTCGTCTCTGCCGTGCTATGGGAAGCTGCCTGCCGTAGTAGGCCGGAGGTGCTGACGGGGTCCTGAAGGTGTCCCGCTGCAGCGGCCGGGTTTATCGGCTCTTCACATTTGAGGGTGTAGGTGGGGTCTGAAGCCGCCTGCTTCGAGGAGGCTGCGGGCGATGTAGTGGGTGAGGTTGCGGAAACCGAGAGCGGAGCCGCGCAGATGCTCGAGACGGCCATTTATCGCTTCGGTGGGGCCGTTGCTGGTGCCGGGCAGGTCGAAGTAGGCCAGGATGTCCTGGATCCGCTGGTTCAACGTCCGGCCGAGCTTGCGCA